>NZ_MKVC01000041.1:0-298294 GCF_001899125.1 Dysgonomonas sp. 37-18
TATACCCTATTTTTTATTTAGATTAACGAATATTTATGCCTAGTCCACAACTTTTAGGGAAGAGCCATTATTTTGCTGTTTTCGTAAAATTCAGGGAATAAAAAGATCCTTGAAAACCAATTGATTTTCAAGGATTTGCTTTGTTTTGCCTTTCGGCCTAGTGCGGATGAAGGGACTCGAACCCCCACGCCTCTCGGCACCAGATCCTAAGTCTGGCGCGGCTACCAATTACGCCACATCCGCGGCTAATTTGCGTTAGCGGGTACAAAGATATAATAAAATGTGTTTTATCCAACACTTAATCATAAAAAAATAAGGGCATTTAAACTAATATTTTAATTTAGATGCTCTTATCTAGTAAATAAATTCCTATAAATTAGCCTTTAAAGCCAATTTTAGCATGTGTACCGTCACAATACGGTTTGTTTTGCGATCCGCCACAACGGCAAAGATGCGGTTTGTCTTTGATAACTGAGGTTCCGTCTGCTAAAATTAGTTCTACAGTTCCTTCCACCAATAGCGGCGCATTAGGAATCACTTTGATTTTCAATAGTGTTTCATTCTTTTCCATAATAGATGATAGTTTTAAAAACGTTGATATCAATATAACATTTTAGATGCTAAAAAGGTCACTCTCTTGCTTTCTTTTACATTTTATCTTTCCATTTTTTTTCATAGCTTTGTGATACCAAAGAAGAAAAATCAAGAATGGATAATTATATAGTTTCGGCAAGGAAATACCGTCCTATGACTTTCAACTCAGTTGTGGGGCAAAGGGCATTAACCACTACACTAAAGAATGCAATAATGTCGGGCAAGCTGGCTCATGCATATCTTTTTTGTGGACCTAGAGGTGTTGGTAAAACAACATGTGCCCGTATTTTTGCGAAAACCATAAATTGCCTGTCTCCAACTCCCGATGGCGAAACTTGTAACCGATGCGAATCGTGTGTCGCCTTTAATGAGCAGCGGTCTTTCAATATACACGAATTGGATGCTGCGTCCAACAACTCGGTAGACGATATCCGATCTTTGATCGAGCAAGTGCGTATCCCTCCGCAGATAGGAAAATACAAGGTATATATAATAGATGAGGTGCACATGCTTTCACAAGCTGCATTCAACGCCTTTCTGAAAACATTGGAAGAACCGCCTCACCATGCTATTTTTATCTTGGCTACAACCGAAAAGCATAAAATACTTCCAACAATACTTTCTCGTTGCCAGATATACGATTTCAGCCGTATTACAATCAAAGATACAGTAGAGCACCTTCAGTATGTGGCCGATCAGGAACATGTAAAGGCAGAGCCCGAAGCCTTGAACGTTTTGGCTCAGAAGGCAGACGGAGGAATGCGTGATGCCTTGTCTATCTTCGATCAGGTAGTAAGTTTTACAGGGGGGAATGTAACGTACAAAGCTGTTATCGAGAATCTGAATGTTCTGGATTATGAATATTATTTCCGATTGACAGATTCTATTTTAACCAACAACGTAGTAGAGGGTTTGTTGATCCTGAATGAGATCCTTAGTAAAGGCTTTGATGGTAATAATGTGATAACAGGTATTGCCTCGCACTTTAGGGATTTATTGCTCTGCAAAGATGCAAAGACGGCAGAACTGTTTGAAGTAGGAGCTTCCATCAGAGATCGCTATATAGAAACAGCGAAGAAGTGCACCAACGAATTTTTGTATAAAGCCATCGAGTTGGTCAACGAAAGTGACCTCAATTATAAATATAGCCGAAATAAGCGATTACTCTCCGACTTGACAATAATTAGGCTTTGCCAATTATCTTCACCTCAAGCAGGAATTGAAGATCAAAAAAAAAAGCAGGTAATTGATCCGATCTTCTCCAAGCAGGAACAACCTGTACAAGCGGCTGCACCGACTACAAATCAGAGGCCGACGGCGCAGAGTCCGCAGCCTGCTCCGCAACCTCCCGTTCAGCAAAGGGTAACACCTTCTGTCGCAGCCAAAGAGCCGACTGTCAGTGTAGAGCCTGCTAAAACAACACCGAATGCCGGAGGTTTTGGTGTTTCTATCTCAGCGTTCGGAAAGAAAAAAGATGAGGAAACGACAAAAGCTGATATAACGATAGAAGTTCTTAACGACAGATTTACTCCACTCCAACTTATCAACGAATGGAAAGCGTATGCTGAGAATTTGACCGAAGAGCTCCATCTGAGAAATACAATGCTCAATTGTCTCCCTAATCTTATCGCCAATACGGTGTTTGAGGTAATTGTAAATAATCCTGTTCAGGAACAACGTCTTCTTGAATATCAGATGGATATATTGTCAAGGCTGCGAGCACAACTTCGTAATACTCATCTGAGGATGGAGGTTAGGATAAGTGAAAATAATGAGAAAAAATTGGCTTTCACGCCTGCCGAGAAGTTTAATCTGATGATGGAAGAAAACGAAAGTTTGCGAAGGTTGAAAGATGAGTTTGGCCTGGAGTTATCATAATGAGAAAATCACAAAAAGAGTTAGACTGAGAAGGTAGAACAAAATAAAAATTTTAGATAAAAACCTCGAAGGTTTAAAATAAATATATTTCTAGGACGAGAGGAAAAATCGTGCTATCTTTGTAGCCTCAAAAAAAATTATTCTCACAATTCCAACAAAGGAGATCTTTTTATGACAGAGCCATTAAAGCATGAATGCGGTATCGTCATGATACGCTTATTAAAACCGCTCGAATATTACCAACAAAAATATGGTACATGGCAATATGGGTTGAATAAACTCTATCTGCTAATGGAAAAACAACACAATCGAGGTCAAGAGGGCGCAGGCTTGGCTGTTGTAAAGTTAGAGTCACCTCCCGGTAATGAATTTATATTCAGAGAAAGAGCAGTGGGATCAAGTGCTATCTCAGAGATTTTCACAAACGTTTATCAGAACTATGAAAAAATATCGGAAGATAAACTCAATGATGCTGAGTATGCCAGTAAATATCTTCCCTTTGCCGGAGAACTGTTTTTAGGGCATTTGCGTTATAGCACTACCGGAAAAAGCGGAATATCATACGTCCATCCATTTATGCGTCGTAACAACTGGCGGTCAAGAAACTTGGCTTTAGCCGGCAATTTCAATATGACAAATGTAGATGAATTGTTTGCTGAGTTGTTGGCACAAGGTCAACATCCTCGCGACTATACAGATACATTTGTACTTCTCGAATCGGTTGGTCATTATCTAGACAGAGAAGTTCAATATCAGTTTGATAAACACAACAAGAGTACCGGTGCAAAAGGAGAGGAGCTGAACACACTGATAGAGAAAAATCTTGATATCCATTTTATGCTCAACAAGGCAAGTGAGAAATGGGATGGAGGTTATACTATAGGAGGGCTTATCGGATGTGGCGATGGATTTGTTTACAGAGATCCTTCGGGTATTCGCCCGGCTTTCTATTACAATGACGACGAAATTGTTATTGTTGCATCAGAAAGACCTGTTATACAGACAGCTCTAGGGCTTGATGTTGCCGATATAAAAGAGTTAAACCCGGGGCAGGCCATTATCGTAAAGAAAGATGGTACAGTTATGTTTTCTCAGATACAAGAGCCTAGAAATGTTTCTCCGTGCTCTTTCGAACGCATTTACTTTTCGCGAGGATCAGATTCTGACATATATAACGAACGCAAAAAATTGGGGAAACTTCTTTTGCCTCAAATTCTGAAAGCCATAGATTCGGATATTCAACATACGGTATTTTCTTTTATTCCCAATACGGCAGAAGTTGCTTTCTTCGGGATGACCGATGCATTCAATAAACATATGAATGATGTTAAACTTAGAAAGATAAAAGAAAAAGGGGCATCTATAACCGAAGAGGAATTGCAAAAAATTCTATCTATGCGGGTTCGTACCGAAAAAGTTGTGATAAAAGACATAAAGCTAAGAACCTTTATTGCACAAGATAAGAGCCGCGACGACTTGGCTGCACACGTGTATGATGTTACTTATGATTCGGTAAAGCCGTACGAAGATAACCTGGTTGTTATCGATGATAGTATAGTGAGAGGTACTACGCTGAAACAAAGTATAATAAAGATCCTCGATCGGATTCATCCGAAGAAAATTGTTATCGTATCTTCTTCTCCTCAGATACGTTATCCTGACTGTTATGGTATCGATATGTCGAGAATGAATGAATTTGCTGCATTCAGGGCTGCCATCGAATTGCTGAAAGAAAGAGGAATGCAATCGGTGATAGATGAAGTGTATCGTAAATCTTTGGCTCAGAAGGATAAGCCAAAAGAGGAAATAGTAAACTATGTGAAAGAAATTTATGCTCCTTTTACAGACGAAGATATTTCGAAAAAGATGGCTGAAATGCTAACACCAAAAGGAACAAAGGCCGAAATAGAAATTGTTTTCCAAAGTATTGAAAACCTTCATAAAGCGACACCTAATCACAAGGGAGACTGGTATTTTTCAGGAAATTATCCGACTCCGGGTGGAAACAGAATGGTAAACACCGCTTTCTTGAATTATATAGAAGGAAAAAACAACCGCTCTTATTAAGTGTAATAAATATATAAGAGAGCTGATTTTATATCAGCTCTTTTTTTATTTACTTTTCATGTAACCATGTCCCTCTTAGAATAGTCTTATTATAAAAGATGTAAACCATTAAATATATAATATGAAAAGGACTCGGCTATTTCTGTTAATTTTATTCGTAGTAGGTATCAGCAACATTTATTCTCAAGAATTTGTAACAATATCAGGACGGGTTACAGATTTCCACGGAAATCCTATCGACAGTTGCTGGATAGGGCTTAATTATTCGGATTTTTCGCCTGCTTATCAAACGTATTCAGATAAAGACGGTTATTACTCTCTGGAGAATGTAAAGAAAGGGAAATACAAGTCTTTTTATGCACTTCGCCCCAAAGAGTATCCTCGAAGAGATGCAGTGGCGGACGACGACAAACGTCTTGAGTTTTGGGCATGGAATGTAATAGCAGATCGAGATCTGACGATAAATCCTCGTTATCACCGTCTGGAGCTTTATGGCACAAACGCATTCAAAGTCGAGGGTGGATATAATGGCCTCTTTATATACACACGACCTATGAGTGTGGGAAAAGTACTTACATATTCCAAAGAATTGCAGCTAAATAAAGCTAAGGCAGAAAAAGAAATGGATGTATCAGTTAAAACTGAATTTTTCAGAGTGAAGGTATTTATTGATGATAAAGAGGTTGCGGTGAACTCTGTACAGCGTGTGCAGGAATATGTAGGGAAAGATAATCCCAGCATGGGTGCTTATATTATCCAGACAGAGTTACCCAAAGAAAAATCAGATAAACCATATCGTATAATAAGAGTAGTGGGAGAAAATCTGGAGCATAATGAGATGGGTGAGAATATATATTTCTATGAAGTAAAGAATTACGAGGAAACCCCGAAAAACTGAGGAAGCTATATTTCATAATCAATTTATTATGTTCTTGAAAGTCGGATAATTTCAGAACCAACCAACAATTTAATATCTTTGTTTTATTAATTTGCAATAGTTATTTGATCTGTATAATTTTATCTATTTGAGGTGATACTGAAAACCGAGCTTTGCAAGCAGAAAGGTTACAGTAAAAAGAATGTAAAACATGTTACTTTTGTCACTTTTGTCACTTTTTAGGACTTAACATATTGCTGATTCGTATTAATAATTGATTATGAAAGAAAACAATATAATAGTAGCTATATCTACACCTGCAGGTATAGGAGGAATAGCCATTATACGTCTGTCGGGAAATGGATGTATAGAATTAGTTGACGCTGTTTTTAAATCCTTTAAGGCGAAAAAACTTGCAGAAGCAAAAGCGTATACAGTTCATTTCGGATCTATCATCAAAGAGAATGTTGTTTTAGATGACGTACTGGTGAGCGTATTTCGGAATCCGCATTCGTTTACCGGTGAAGATATAATAGAGATATCCTGTCATGGTTCTATTTATATTCAACAAAATATATTACAGCTTCTTATATCAAAAGGAGCGTCTTTGGCTCAACCGGGGGAGTTTACTCAACGAGCTTTCTTAAATGGAAAGATGGATTTGTCTCAGGCTGAATCGGTAGCAGACTTAATAGCATCATCTTCAGCCGCTACGCATCGCTTGGCAATGAATCAGATGCGTGGAGGTTTTAGTAATAAACTGATTGAATTGCGTACTGAATTGTTGAATTTTACCTCTTTGATAGAGCTTGAACTAGATTTTTCGGAAGAAGATGTTGAATTCGCAAATAGAGACCACCTCAAAGAAGCAGCACATCAGATAGAATCGCATATAAAGAAACTGGCAGATTCTTTTAGTATAGGTAATGCCGTTAAATCCGGGATTCCGGTTGCAATTATAGGCGAAACAAATGCCGGGAAGTCTACCTTACTTAACCTTCTTTTGCATGAGGAAAAAGCAATTGTATCCGATATTCATGGTACAACGAGAGATGTTATTGAGGACACTATTAATATACAAGGACTGACTTTCAGACTCATTGATACCGCCGGAATACGGGAGACTCATGACGAGATAGAAAGTCTTGGGATTGAACGTACATTTAAGAAGATAGAACAAGCGAATATTGTTTTGTGGGTAGCCGATTGTGAAACTATAAATGAGCATATTGAGGAGTTGTCTCAAA
The DNA here is from genome assembly GCF_001899125.1 of Dysgonomonas sp. 37-18. NCBI lineage: Bacteria > Pseudomonadati > Bacteroidota > Bacteroidia > Bacteroidales > Dysgonomonadaceae > Dysgonomonas > Dysgonomonas sp. 37-18. The sequence continues at coordinate 6,664 of NZ_MKVC01000041.1, forward strand.
AAATACTACCTGTAGTTGGTGATAGGAAGTTGATTCTTATATTCAATAAAGTTGATATTATTTCAGCAGAAAGAAAAGCAGAAAAAGAAAAGCTTCTATTCGATAAAATTCCTGAACGGGTTTTCATCTCGGCTAAATATGAGCAAGGAACTAATCAGTTGGAAGACTTATTAGTAAAAACGGCAAATATCCCTGAAATTAGTGAGCAAGATATTATTGTTACAAATGTTCGTCACTATGAGGCTCTCCAAAATGCATTGGTTGCTATAAAACGTGTTTCGGAAGGGTTAGACCTAAAAATATCGGGAGATTTTCTGTCGCAGGATATTCGTGAATGTATGTATTATCTGGGTGAAATTACAGGTCAAATTTCTACCGATGAGATATTGGGTAATATTTTTAGTAAGTTTTGTATCGGCAAATGATAACTAATCAGATTTGATAGATAATAATTATAATCAATCATTAAGTCGCTATTTTATAGCGACTTTTTCTTTTCTATTTTTACCTTTGGATATTGATAATAATGGATATTGTGGCAGTTTTTATGTCTCAATTGTACCGTTTCTGTAAAAATATAAAACAGGCTCGATTTTTTTTCATAGATTATGTATAATTGGAACACCATGAAACACAGTGAAACATTATGGAACAAAAATAGGGAGAAATAAAGGAGAAATTATGAGTAGTAAGATGAAAATTTCTAAGATATGCGAATGTTGTGGAAAAACTTTCATAGCACAGAAAACGACTACACGTTATTGTTCACATAAATGCAACTCCAAGGCGTATAAACAAGGTAAAAGACAATTTAAGATGGTAGGTATTAATTACTATACCATGAAAGAAATTGAACGATTGAGTGATGAGTATGAAAAAATAAAAGATAAAGAGTTTTTGTCAGTCAAGGAAGCTTCCTTTCTATTAAGCATTGGGCGTACTACAGCTTATCGCTATTTACAGGAAGGCAAACTTAAAGCAATACAAACAAAAGGTAAAACTTTTATTCGTCGCTCCGATATTGATGCTATGTTTAATGATACAGAAGAATACCAACCTAAAGCCAAACCAACTAAAGAGCATAAACCTTTAACCGAACTGTATACTGTAGCCGAGATTAAAGGAAGATTCAACATCAAAGAATCGTGGCTATATAAGATTGCCAGAGAAAATAATATCCCTAAAACTCTAATCAGAGGTAAATCATATTTCAGTAAAGAGCATATCGATAAATATTTTGAAAAGAAAGGTTTTAACGAAAGTCAGGATATAAAAGAATGGTATTCAGTAGAAGACATTCAAGAGAAATACAATCTATCTACGGTAGCCATATATAGTTTTGTATCTGAGCAGAATATCCCACGAAAGAAAGATGGTCGTAAAGTTCTGTATTCTAAGAAAGACTTTGATCTAGCCAAAGGTTATGAGCAGTCTCAGGAAGCCGAATATTATACTACAGAAGAAGCCATGAAAAAATTCAACCTCACTCGTGACGCTTTATATCACTATGTGAAGTATCATAATATACCAAAGATAAAAGAAGGTAGATATGTGAAAATATCAAAGCCCGATTTAGATAAGTTATTCAACCCTCAAATAATCTTATAACTATGGGAATAAGCAAAGTAGCACTTCGACGACGACCTATAACAGGAGCTAGAGAGAGTCTTTATCTGGATTTTTATCCTGCTATTCGTGATCCGTATTCAATGAAAATGATACGGCGTGAGTATTTAGGTATTTATATCTATGCCAAACCTAGAAACGAAATTGAAAAGGAGTACAATAATGAAATGCTGATGAAAGCTGAAGTTATCCGCAGCATGAGAGTACAAGCTATTATCAATGAGGAATACGGTTTCTTAGATAAGAATAAAAAGAAAGCAGACTTTCTTGCTTATTACAAACTGAAAGCTGAAAAGAAAGACCAGAAGTGGATGAAGGTATATCAGCACTTTTCCAATTTTGTCAAAGGCAAATGTACCTTTGGAGATGTGAACGTAGACTTATGCAACCGCTTTAGGGATTATCTGATGGATGCAAAGCAATTGAAACATAAAGATTTTCGTATATCTCAAAATTCAGCATCGGGGTATTTCTCTACATTCAGAGCCTTATTGAAGATTGCATATAAAGAAAAATTCTTCAGAGAAAATCTCAATGAATATCTGGACTCGATTGACACTACAGATGTAAAGAAAGAATACTTGACATTGGATGAATTAAAGACTTTAGCCAATACACCTTGTGACTTCCCTGTGTTGAAATCAGCATCTATCTTCTCATGCATGACAGGCTTACGGATAAGTGATGTTCTGAAATTGGATTGGAAAGAAATACTTCCTGCTTCTGATGGAGGTTACTGTATGAGGCTAAGAACCGAGAAGACAGAAACAGAAACGACTCTACCCATTAGTGATGAAGCGTTAGAATTATGTGGAGAGAGGGGTAAAGGTAAAGTATTCAAAGGGTTGACAAAGGCGATGACTCAACAGCCTTTAAAAGATTGGGTAGCTAGTGCAGGAATAACAAAACACATTACATTCCATTGTTTTCGACATACTTTTGCTACCTTGCAGGTAGCTTTAGGAACAGATATTTATACTGTCAGTAAGATGCTTACACATAAAAATGTTTCAACAACCCAGATCTATGCTGATCTGGTAAATGCAAAGAAGAGGGAGTCGGCTAATAAGATAAGTTTGAAATAATATGGATAACATTACACCTAAGTTAAAAATCGATTATAGATCGGTTATAAATAATAATAATATCTCCGAACTTTCGGATTCTGAAACTATATCAGAACATGATGTTTTAAAAGCTCATTATTTGATTGTCGACTATTTTCTAGAAGAGGATCAGAATATTTATTATGGACTAAAAAATTATGGACTACTTTCATCCGCAGTTAATAGACAACATATAGAGTTTGGTGGCATAAAAAAATGGAAAACATCTTACCAAAGGATGGCTACTCTTTTTTTTGGATTAACAAAAAACCATGCTTTTCATGATGGAAATAAAAGAACTGCATTATTAAGTTTATTATTTCAGCTTCATAAAAATAATCTACAATTATCTTATAAAAAAGAAAAGTTGGAGGAACTGGCAATTCGCATTGCTTCGAATCAATTAGATATCTATGGTAAATATAATAATTATAAAGATAAAGATGATCCAGAAGTAGAATTCATTGCAGATTATATTAAGTCAATAACAAAAAAATACAATAAAAGATATTATGCTCTTACTTATGCTGAATTTAATTCTAATTTAAAAAAATATAATGTTTATTTAGATGAACCTAGTGGGGGATATATCAATGTATTTAAAATAAAAATAAAGAAAGGGATAACAACTTTCTTTAAAGAGAAGCAGGTACGAATAAAAATAATGCAAATAGGATTTCCTGGCTGGAAAAAACAAATAAACTCAAGAGCTACAAAAGAAGTCTTAAAAAAAACAGGATTAACAGCAGAAAATGGGATTGATTCGGATGTGTTTTACCATAATGCCGAACCCTTATATTTACTTATAAATGAATTTAATGAACCTCTAAGAAGATTAAAAGACAAATAGCATGAATAAAGGAGAAATTATAATATATCAAACACCTGATGGCAATACCCAATTAGATGTAAAGCTGGACAATGAAACTGTGTGGCTAGATCAATATCAAATGGCTCAATTATTTAAAACTGATAGAACATCTATTGTTCGTCACATTAATAATATATATAAAACTAAAGAACTTGATAAAGATTCAACCTGTGCAAAAATTGCACAAGTTCAAATAGAAGGTAATAGAGAGGTTAAACGCCAAATCTCTTATTATAATCTAGATGCTATTATATCTGTTGGATATAGAGTTAATTCTAAACGTGGTACTCAATTCCGTATTTGGGCAAATAGTATTCTAAAAGATTACCTTATCAAAGGCTATGCTATAAATCAGAATGCCAAGAATGAGCAATTAGAAGACTTAAAGAAAACAGTCAAACTACTATCTAATGTGATAGATTCTAAGGCTCTGTCTGCTAGTGAGGCAACTGGACTATTGCGAGTGATAACAGATTATACCTATGCTTTAGATACTTTGGACAGATATGACTTTCAAAAACTTGAAATAGAAAAGACTACTAGAGAAGAGCCATTCAAAGCCGATTATAATAATGCAATGGAAGCTATTTATGTGTTGAGAGATAAATTTGGGAGTGGAGGTTTGTTCGGTAATGAGAAAGACCAATCATTCAAAAGTTCGATTAGCACTATTTACCAAACTTTTGGAGGAGAGGAATTATACCCTAGCATAGAAGAAAAAGCAGCGATGCTACTGTATTTGGTGACTAAAAACCATTCGTTCAGTGATGGAAACAAACGTATCGCTGCGTTTCTCTTTCTTTGGTTTTTGGAGCAGAATGGCATTTTATATAGAAGCGATAGTACTAGACTTATCGAGAATAATACATTGGTTGCACTCACATTGATGATTGCCGAAAGCCGTACTGAAGAAAAAAATATTATGGTAAAAGTTGTTGTTAATCTGATAAATAAGAATAACTAATAATGAATTTCAATACCAAACTCTCTGAGCGTATAGGAATGGACGATATCAATGAGATACTTCGTTTAACACATGATAGTGATACCCAAAAGCAAGAACTATATGACTTGGTTATTGGTGAAGATGAAACTATTGGATATCATGCAGCTTGGATTTTTACTCATTTTTCGTCACAGGATAACGAGTGGTTATATAGCAAACAAGATCAATTGATTAATGAAGTTCTTGTCTGCAAGCATGGAGGGAAACGAAGAGTAATGCTCAACTTGTTATATAGACAGCCTTTTCCGAATCCGCCGAGAGTAGATTTTCTGGATTTTTGTTTAGAGCGAATGATGTCTAGCGAGGAATTGCCCGGAGTAAAATCTCTTTGCATGAAGATCGCTTATGAATTATGCCGTCCCATTCCTGAGTTGATCCAAGAATTAAAAACAATGCTTGCAATGATGGAAGGCGATTTAGTGCCATCTATACGAGCCGTTAGAAAGAATATTCTAAAGGCAATACAAAGAGGAACTAGTTTACAAAAACTTTAATCATAATAACATGAATTATAAAGACTCTGAAAATATACTGCTAGTTATATGTGGAGCGATGGGTATAGCAGCTCTAGCTCTGATTTTCCGTTATCTATTTATTGGACTAGGCTTTGATGTTTTCGGAGCAAACCTTGTATTCATTATTGTATTCGTAATCGGACTTATTTTTTATATTTCATATCTAGAGCTAATACAGAAAGTAGGCTCTCGATTTTTTAAGAAAAAACAAGGGTTTGACTCTGAGTTTATTATAACCGAATCAGAATCGAAACCTATTGAAAATACCGAACCAGACTTAGACTCCATCAGAGAAAAGCACGAGCAGGACGAAATTATAAAAAAACGAGAAGTGCTTGATATCGCTATTCGATATACAAGAACAACCTTTGCTCCCTTTGCTGACGACCAAAATATAAATCACTTGTGCGAATGTGTTATTCAATATTCCACAGGAACAGAGCTAAAGGATGTAGAACCTGTCAGGGTAAAAGATTTACAAAATATAGATCTATACCATTTCGGATGGAATATCTGGAATCATTTTCGGATAAATAAACAAGAGGATATAGCTCTATTTCTTAAAACCGTTTTTGCCAAACCATTGAAAGATGCCGATATTGATACAATTAGAAAGAAGTTGACTTTTAATGAGGGGAAGTATAAGATATATTTACAAAAAACATTATAAGAAACTTATTATTATTCAGACTTCTTTATTTCATTTACAAAGTAAACAGGGAAAGCAGCCTTTCCAGAAAACAAATCGGCATATCCTTTCCTTATAGTTTGCTGTTCAATCTCTAAATTGCTATGTGCAATAGGAGAATAAGCTGTTCTTTTTAACATCACATCATCAAATTTATAGCCTAGAGACTTTCCCATCTTAGAAAGTAAATCAATAAATAAGTCATCATTTTTATTAATCCAGTTTTGCTGCTCGGGATCACCATTACTCAAATGATCATGGTACTTGCGCCATGCTTGGACTATATCCAAATATTTTTTATCATAGAATTCAACATCAATCATATTTAATGCTTCAACGTGTTCGATAGACACTCTGCTCGCACGAGTAGACATTAAAGTCTTAAAGAGAGTAACCTTACGCATCTTGCTCTCTCTTATTCTCTCAACCCATTTTTGAATTTGTATAGCTACAATTGGAGCTATAATTATGGCAGCAATATTTATCCAAATTCCAATATCCATATTTTCAATATATTATATGTTTATATTCTATTTCTTTTCTCCATACTCCCGAATCTTCTCTTCACAAATCCTCTTAGTGATATCTCTCAACAACTCTACTTTCGGAATAAGAACATCTATATCCTCTTTTGTTACTACAAAATCAGGATCGTAGCGACCATTTACATAAGCAGCTTTGATAAGCTCAAAAAGTCGTTTTTCTTCTGGAGTATCTTGTGGAAAGACTTTGATAAACTCGTTAGAATATTTCTTTACAGAGTTGAGCAGCTTTGATAGATTATGTTGTTTGGGATTTTCTAATGTAAAGACTAAACGGATTGCATAAATATAACTCTCGCAGGCTTGGTGAAGCATAAATATAGCATCTTTATAAAGCTTTTCATTTACGCCAAGTACAGCCATCTTAGATTTACTATTAGCACTCTCAAATTTATCATCAAAATACTCCTGAGCCTGCTGCTTTATTTCATCAAAACTAAGTTTGCGACGACGTGCAAGTTTAAACTTACCACTATCGTACAATACAACGCCTTCTTGTTTTATTTGTGTGTAGAAATATCTTCCATCGTTCAGATACTTATTCAGCTTTTTCATATCCTCACTAATAAATTGAACAGGAGGTTGACGATCTGGATCTGTTGCCCGGTCATAATACAGATCTTCTATATTGCTCAGTATTTTTATAGCAATGCCATCCGATATACCACTCGTAACAACCAATATATCGTAATCGCTTACATAGAATTGTATTTTACCAAACTCATATTTTTCATCATACACCACATAATCATTTCGGGCATAACTGCCAAAAAGTATTATCATCTCAGTCTGCGTCAATCTCTGTAAAACAGATTCGATAATAAAATGCAAATCTCTCTGATTAGTTGATGGTAAATATGATATGGACTTTTTCATTCTATTCGTTCGTACTTTTTGCAAATCAAAAATTAAAGATAGGTAAAAAAGAAAATCGAAATTAACTTTTTGTTTATTAATTGTATATTTGTATCAACATCCTGTTATCGTCTGTCGGAGATCTAATTTTGACTGGCGAATGAAAACCGCAGAGATATAAACTATTTATTAATATTTATATCAGTCTGATTCTCAAATTAGGCTTAAATGCGGACACTATGACAACAAAAGAAATACCTACAGAACAACTTTATTCTAAAATAATTGAGCAGGCAAGCTCAGTGTTAAAGCTTTCCATATCACAAATTAAGGAAAAATACACAGATTATCCTCTCTATCTGATTGACTATATAGAGAAAGATATTCAAGAAAAGTCTATTGAAATACGTTTTCATAAAGAAGGGATAACATTAACCTGTACTTTTGATAAGGACGGAAACTGTGATGAATCATTCCTGTTTCCTGATGATGCTCAAATTGTTGAAGACTTTGTTAGTTATTTGACAGATCATCATGATTACAGTTTTATGAAAAGTCGCTTTATGCTAGGTAACTGTTATTTGAAAATAAAGGAACTGAAAGAACAGAGAAGTGATATTTGCTTGGTTTTCTTTCAGTGAAGTTGTAATTTTTTAGAGCAGAGTTGAAAAAATTCTGCTCTATTTGTTTGCCTCTCGGATATCACCAACTTTACACCGCTGATTATCAGTGTTTATATCATAAAATCACACAAAGTAAAAGAGACTTTCGGGTGCAATTTTTCACCCTGACATCATCATATACTATTGCATTTCATTAATTAAAATCACAATTATATGGAATGCAAAGATCTTACTTTTGATAAGTTGCCCGAAGCGGTTGCTTATCTTATCGAAGCGGTTGCAGAGATTAAATCGCTTGTGAAAAACAAAACTGAACTACCCGAAAAACGGATTCCGATCGGAATCGAAGATGCTTGCCGAATTATTCAAAAAGCAAAGCCCACAATTTACGCTTTAGTAAGAAAAGGTTTATTGCCTAGCTATAAACGAGGGAAAAAGCTATTCTTCTTTGAAGACGAGCTGTTGGAGTGGATAGCGAAAGGAAAGAAGAAAACTATCCTGGATATCAGAGCCGAAATGGAAGCCGATCTATATTCTAAATCAAGAAGGCGATGAATCTATTTGATTTGCAGAAAAACTTCTGGCGACTTGATGAACAAGAAAGCTTTAGCGGAAATGAAACACGTTTATATTTCTTTCTTCTATACTTGGCCAATCGTTCATACTGGTCTGAATGGATTGAATATGCAGATAAAAAGATGGTAGCAAATGCAAATATATCTCTGCAGGTTTTAAAATCAGCCAGGGAGAAATTGAAAAATGCTCAGCTAATTGGCTTTGTCACCGGAGGTGGATTTAGGGTTAAAACTAAGTATCAGATTCTAGAACCTAACTCTACACCTAAACTCTCATCCTATAATATAAATACTAAAGAGAAAAATAATAATACCAATACTTATGGAAAAAAGAAAGGTTTTATCCATTCGGGAAGTGACTTCGACTAATGTTACATTGTATGACATCCTAAAGAATGATATTCAGGATATAGTAACCCGTGAAAAAGAAAAGATAGAACAGCAGAGGTTACCTCTTAATCTGGATTTTTCTGAATTCTGCGACCTGTTTATTTTGTTTGGGTCTTACAATTTTAAGAGACAGAATCAGCAACATGATTTTGTTATAGATGCAAATAATGAGTTTATAATAAAACAACTATACCTGTATATAAAAAATGACTCTTCTTTTGATGGGGATCTGAATAAAGGAATCATGCTTCAAGGAAAATATGGCTGTGGAAAAACTGCTATTCTGGAAACTTATACTTTGCTTCATAATCACATGATACTTCGTTTTGGAATACCTATCCCACTATTCACATTTATCAAATCTGTCAATTTGCAAGAGCTGCTCATGAAGCAATCGATCCAATCATTTACATACAAACCTTTAGTAATTGATGAGTTTGGCAGAGAGTCGAAAACGATACAAGACTATGGAAATATTCTAAGACCTATTTCCGAGTTATTAAGTGTCCGACTTGACATTGGGGCAATAACTCATGGTACTACAAACTTCACATTAGATACTTTAGCTTCTAATGATTTTTATGGAGGAATGATTGGTGATAGGCTTAAAATGATGTTCAATTTTATCACTCTTCAGGGTGATAGTAGACGTAAATAATTGCTCAATGAATCAGCGGACGCAGTATCCCCACCATTCGCGAAATTAAGCGTAGCAAGTTTATGTTTTGGTATGCCCAAAACAACTTGCTTTCCGCTTCCGTTGGTCGCAGAAAGAGATCATCCCGTTGGTCTGATGTATAACATTTAAGAATTAAAAAGATGATAGAATATCGTAAAAAAGGAGGTCGACCGAAAAAAGATTTTGGACAAAAGAAGACCTACCGAATCAATATAAAATTGATAACAGAGGAGTATTATTCTTTAATCGCAAAAGTCAAAAATACAAAGACGACAATTAGTGATTTTGTTAGAGATTGCCTCAAGAAGGGCTATGTAAAAGAGCGGATCACAGTCGAGCAACTAGACTATATCCGAAAACTTTGTGGAATGGCGAATAATCTGAATCAGATTGCCCGACAAGCGAATACACAAGGATATAGTAATGTCGCTATTGAGTTTCAAACTATGGCTGAAAGAATAGATAATGTAATAAAACAACTTGAACAATGATGGCAAAGATTATAAAAGGAAAAGGTTTTAAAGGCTGTGTCAATTATATTTTGGATAGCAAGAAAGGAACCACGCTTCTGGAAGCAAAGGATGTTAGACTAAAAAGTAAAGCCTCTATCATCCACAGTTTTATTTCACAGGCAAAATTGAACCCAAATCTAAGTAGATCAGTTGGGCATATCTCATTAAACTTTTCAGCACAAGACAAGGCTAAAATTACTAATGAAATGATGGTGACAGTGGCTCGTGATTACATGCAGAAAATGGGTATTAAAGATACCCAATACATCATTGCGAGACATTTTGACAAAGAGCATCCACATATCCATCTATGCTTTAATCGGATTGATAATAAAGGAAAAACAATATCTGATAAAAACGACAGATATAGAAGTGAAAAGATCTGTAAGGAGCTGACAGCTAAATATGGTCTGTACTTATCTTCTGGCAAAGAGAAAGTGAGGACTAATCGACTAAAAGACCCTGATAGAACTAAGTATGAGATATATAATCTACTTACTCAACTTGTTCCAAAATGTAAAAGTTGGAAACAGCTATTATATAATCTAGACAGATATGGTGTTAATGTCCAATTTAAGTATAAAGGACAAACAGATGAGATACAGGGTATCACCTTTACAAAGAATGGATATTCGTTTACAGGCTCTAAGGTTGATCGGATGTTTAGCTATTCTAAAATAGACTATCAGTTAAACCAAAATGTACTCTCACAGAACCAAAGCCTTAAAAAGGACCAACAGCAAAGTCAGACAAAAGATATTGTCGAATCGACTTTAGATGCTTTATCTGGAATTGGCAGTATGCAAGTTCACGGTGATGATTATGAAGAAGAAGCATTCAAAGACAGGATGGAATATGAAGAAGAGAAGCGTAAGAAAAAACGACAATTCAGACCTAAATTTTAAACCTATAAATTGAAAATTATGAGCGATTTATCCACTATAAGTGTCATGTTTGAAGAATTAAAACAGATACTAAAACGAGTAGAATCTAATTCTACAAAACCAGAGAGTTCTGTTAAACAAGATGTAATCAGTACATCCGATCTGGCAAATATTACAAATCAAGTCAGCCAATCAGAAGAACTGATTCTACAAAAATTTGAGCAGCTTGAGCAGGCTCAAACAGCTCCAAAGAAAGTGCATCATCGTATTTCTATAGATATTACCTCTTCGCGGGTATTTATCATAATTATGGTAATTGGGCATATGCTACTTGTCTCCTTGTTCTTTCATTATAGGCAAAGGGAGGTTATCAATAATCTATCAGATAATGACTTGAAATATCGTTATATCAAAGCCTTTAATAAAGCTGATTCTGTCAGTGTTTACAAGCTTGAAGACATATTTGAATACAACCGAGATTCGAAAGTTATTAAAGAGATCCGTGAATCAGTTGAAAGATATGAGCAAGAAGTCATAGATAGAGCTAAACGCATGGAGCAGGCTAAATTGAAAGAGGAAGAAGCTAAGAGGCTTCAAAATGAAGCTAGTAAATTGAAATCGAAATAGTTTCTTTCTCCATCTGCTATACAAAGATATATACCAAGAATAAATCTGCAAGACCACAGCCTGACGGTTTTCCTGAAAATCTTCCTTTTTTCAAAAGAGTATTTTCAGGAAAAGTCTTGCATTTTTTTATTCTTGTTGTATGAGAGGTGTATAACAGTTAAAAAAAAGAATATAAAGAGGATTGTGAATGAGATTATATTAGTATTTTTAAAACTTAATACAAAAAGACTAATTTACTCCATAAATATGGCATCACTATCGTATCGTGAAATAGAAGAGACGCTAAAAAAAGAACTTAAAGAAAAAAAGACTTCAGCGGAAGAGCTTCCCTATATACTATTACAGGCTTTTGGAATGACTCCTACAAGTACTGAACGAATTCGTTCTGGCAAAATGAATTTGGCGAAGGATGGTAGTATTCTTGTAAAGAAAAAACTAGCGTATAAGACAGCATCTACAGAACAACTTCTCAGCATTCTCGAGCAGATGAAGGTTGATGAAAGAATAAAAAAAGCAACGCCTCGTATACTGGCCGTTAGTGATGGTGAAAGTATTTTGGCATACGATCCCAAAGAAAATGAAAGCTACGATAATAAGATAGGAAAAATATGGCTTGATTTTCAGTTTTTTTATCCCTTAGCCGGAGTCGAAAAATTTAGAGCCGTTTCTGAAAATATCGCAGATATAAAGGCTGCCGAGAAGATGGCCAAGCTGTATGACGAGATTAGACTTTACAATGAAATATCGTCTCAAGACAATGTGCATGATCTGAATATATTCATGAGTCGTCTATTATTTTGCTTCTTTGCCGAAGATACCGGAATATTTGAGGAAAACTTGTTTACGGCTTCTATCAAACGATTTACGAAAGATGATGGTAGTGATCTCTCTGAGTATCTTGATGCAAGCTTTAATATAATGGACGAGAGTATACGTGTAGGGGTATCTTCTGCTATCAAACAATTTCCGTATGTAAATGGAGGCTTATTCAAAAAGCGAATTAAGGTGCCGCATTTAGGCTACAAAGCTCGAAGGATAATACTTGATTGTGGCGAACTCAATTGGTCGGAAATCAACCCTGACATATTTGGGTCGATGATACAAGCCGTGGTTAGTCCCGATATGCGTGCCGGATTAGGAATGCACTACACAAGCGTTCCTAATATAATGAAGCTGATTGGTCCACTATTCTTGAACGATTTATATAGTGCCTTCGATGATGCCAAAAATGATAGAAAGAAACTCGATACACTATTGATACGTATCTCTAAAATGAAATTCTTCGACCCTGCTTGTGGTAGTGGTAACTTTTTGATTATAGCATATAAAGAACTACGAAAACTCGAAATCCAGATATGGCAACGAATACGAGAATTGACTAAACAAGCGACAATTCCATTCGTAAATGTTCAAATTCAGCAATTCTATGGAATAGAGTTGGATGACTACTGTGCCGAAACGGCTATCTTATCTCTTTGGTTGGCCGAACATCAGATGAATAAACAATTTAGCAAAGAATTTGATGTAAAAATACAAGCCCTGCCCCTGAAAGCTTCGGGGAATGTAGTGTGTGCCAATGCCTGCCGTATCAATTGGGAGGATGTATGTCCGCATACCAAAGACGATGAAGTATTTATTATGGGAAATCCGCCATATTTGGGAGCTCGACTACAAGACGAACTTCAAAAACAAGATATGGGAGTAGCGATGGGCAATGTTCGAAACTATAAAAATCTGGACTATGTTGCATGTTGGTTCTATTTGGGAGCAAAATATATACTCAGTAATAAAGGGAAATGTGCTTTTGTGAGTACAAATTCTATCTGCCAAGGTGAACAAGTAAATTTGCTTTGGACTCCAATATTGAACATGGGGATCGAAATAGGATTTGCTCATACATCTGTTCAATGGTCAAATAATGCTAAAGCGAATGCTGCTGTCTTTTTTATAATTGTTGGGTTACAGAACCAACAAGAGAAAGGTTCTAAAATAATTTACACAGGTAGTAATACTAATATAGCTTCGAACATTTCGCCATATCTCGTAAATGGCAGTAATATTATAGTGAAAAGTAGATCAAAATCTTTTTTTGATGTTCCTGAAATGGTCTTTGGAAACATGGCTAATGATGATGGTGCATTTTTTTTGACTAAAGAAGAAGTCGAAAAGCTCAAATCAGAGTACCCATCTTCTAGTAAATTTATTAGAAGAGTTGTTGGCTCTCAAGAGTTCATAAGGGGAGAGGAACGATATTGTTTATGGATTACGGAGAATGATGTCGAATTAGCCCATTCAATACCAGAAATACTTCATCGAATAAAACAATGTGAGCAAGTTAGACTAAATAGTACAAGAGAGGCAACAAGAAAATTGGCCAATCAACCTTGGCGTTTTGGGGAAGTCCGCCACAAAGATACTGAAGCCATCATTATTCCTAGAGTCTCCTCTGAACGAAGAAAGTACTATCCTATAGGTTATCTACCTAAAGAGTATATAATAACAGATCGAGCCTTTGTAATATATGATGCAGATTTATTAATACTTGGACTTATATCTTCAAATATTCATATGGTCTGGATGAAAGCAGTTGTTGGTCGCTTAAAAATGGATTACAATTATTCATCAACCCTCTGTTACAACACTTTCCCTTTCCCTAAAATAACAGAAGATCAGAAAAAAGCAATAGAGGCAGCAGCCGAAGAAGTGTTATTAGTACGTGCCGAATATCCCGAAAAAACTTTGGCAGAACTGTACGATCCCGACAAGATGCCTCAAAATTTGCGAGATGCACATCAAGAACTGGATACAATAGTAGAAAGCTGTTATTGTAAGGAAGCATTTGCAAACGATGAAGAACGATTGGAGCATCTATTCAAGTTATACGAAAAAATGACAAAGAAGAAATAATACAACTATGGAAAATATAGTAAACCTTAAATATTCGCAATCGGGAAAAAGCTCAAACACAAACTCTTTGGGTATGCGAGAAATGCAAGCCAAAGTTTTTGATGTGCGTACCGAACAATATTTGCTAATTAAGGCACCACCGGCATCGGGCAAATCTCGTGCTTTGATGTTTTTGGCATTAGATAAATTACAAAACCAAGGAGTGAAGAGAATAGTAGTGGCTGTTCCTGAAAAAACAATTGGCCGTTCGTTCAATAATACAGATTTGATGAAGTACGGATTCTTTGCCGATTGGCGTGTAACTCTTTACTTCAATTTGTGCGATGTGGATAACGAGAGGGACAAATCAGGGCGATTCAAAGAATTTTTCACACAAACCAAAACACCGATTTTGCTTTGTACACACGCCACGCTACGCAATGCAATGAAAGAACTACAAGACGATGTCTTTGCTGATTCTTTATTGGCTATTGACGAGTTTCATCATGCTTCAGCTGACGAAAGTAGTGGACTTGGTGATATTGTTCGCCGATTGATGAACAACACCAATGCTCACCTGATAGCTATGACCGGTTCGTATTTTCGAGGTGATGGGCTCCCCGTGCTTAGACCCGAAGATGAAGATCAATTTCATCGGGTAACATATAATTACTACGAACAGTTGAATGGCTACAAATATCTAAAAAGCCTAGGCATCGGATATCACTTTTATCAAGGTGAATATCTTTCGGCATTGCGCTCTACTAACATTCTCAATACTGATAAGAAAACAATTATTCATATTCCTTCGGTAAATAGTCGTGCATCTATGGGCGACAAATATCACGAGGTAGAGCAAATAATGAATATTATTGGAGAAAAAGTAGATACTGACTACGACAACTGTGTGTATACACTGAAACGTAGAACTGATGGAAAGCTGATTAAAGTTATAGATTTAGTCGAGGATAACGCTGACCATCGGAACAAGGCACAAGGCTTTCTTCAACGGATGAACTCGAAAGATGCTGTAGATATAATAATAGCTTTAGGGACAGCAAA
This sequence comes from Dysgonomonas sp. 37-18, assembly GCF_001899125.1. NCBI lineage: Bacteria > Pseudomonadati > Bacteroidota > Bacteroidia > Bacteroidales > Dysgonomonadaceae > Dysgonomonas > Dysgonomonas sp. 37-18. Next base: position 22,111 of record NZ_MKVC01000041.1, read on the forward strand.
AGAAGGTTTTGACTGGCAATGGTGCGAACATTGTTTGACTATTGGTGTTCGAGGTTCGTTGACCGAGGTTATTCAAATAATCGGTCGTTGTACACGTGACTGCGAAGGTAAAGAGCATGCTCAGTTTACCAATTTAATAGCAGCACCCGAGGCAGTACAAGGAAAAGTAGAAGTTGCAGTTAACGATTTTTTGAAAGCGATTACAGCCTCTTTACTAATGGAGCAAGTGATGGCTCCGGTTTGGAATTTCAGAACAAAACGAGATGATGACCAAGCCGAAGGCGGAGAGGGAGATCGTACGCTAGTTGTTGAAGGCTTGAAACCATTGTCATCGGCCAAAACAAAACATATTGTAGCAAGCGATTTGGATGATCTGAAAGCCACCATATTGCAAGATGATATGATTGTCAGAGCAATGGGTGGAAATACACCTCCGGAAGTGATTAATAATGTCTTAATTCCTAAAATAATTAAAGAAAAATATCCGGAATGTTCGGATGAAGAAATAGAGGAGGTTCGCCAACATGTAGTGTTAGATACTGTAACAAAGGGCGCAGAACTAGTCCAAGGGAGTGATGGCAATCGTTTTCTTAGTATTTCGGGACGCTTTATAAATATTGATCAACTGTCTATTCGTCTGATTGATACTATCAACCCATTTCAAAGAGCTTACGAAATTATGTCTAAAAGTGTTACAGCTCCTGTATTGAAGATTATACAAGATACTATTGCAGAGCAACGCATGACAATAACCAAAGAAGAAGCTGTAGTATTGTTTCGCCACGAGATACCAGAATACATTAAAGTTCATGGTAAGCAGCCCGAGTTATCAGATCCGAACCCTAATGTGCGCCGTTTAGCTGAAGCTATTACTTTTGTGAGAAATGCTAAAATAAGACATATGCTTAAATTAGAATCTGAGAAGAAAGGAGGTGAGTCATGACTTGGGATGAAGAATTGGAACAATTATTTAATCTACCAATATTTGCTGAAGTAAGGCCTCCGGCGCTAAGAGTTACTGCTGATGACAGACTAGTTGATTCTTTTAATCAGATTAATATATTTGTTGATGAATTTGGATTTGAACCATCGAATGAAGGTAATCTGAATGAGAAGCTTTTGGCTCGAACATTGAAAAGTATAAGAGAAGATAGAGTGAAAAGTAAATCTCTTATGGCTATAGATAAACATAACTTGTTGGCATGAGTATAGATGATATTGATAAGGAATTGGAATCGTTATTTGATAATCCTATTTTAGATGTAAACGAAGAACAACTTTCTTTGTTTGATGTCCCCAAGCATTTAGATTCGAAGAATGAAAGGGAAGAAACTGATTATGTAGCCAGACGAGAAATATGTAAAGACTTTGATTTGTTCGATTCTCGTTTCAAGAAAGTACATAAGGATCTGAAAGAAGGAAAAAGGTCTTTAATCAAGTTTGCAGAAGCACACTTTAAGGAAGGCACTTTCTTTGTTGTAGGTGGAGTATTAGCCTTATTAGAAAAAATACATGAGACCAAGGTCGATAAACATCACAAACTTGATGCAAGAACTCGAGTGATTTTCGAGAATGGAACTGAATCAAGTATGTATCTTCGATCGTTAGGTAAAGCATTGCTTATAGATGGGTATACAATCCAAGAATCAACAGAAACAAATGAGACAGCTCTAGAAGATAGTTTTATCGTAAAAAAAGAAGATGTTCATGATGGCTGGATATATATTCTTCGCTCGTTGTCTAAGGATGCGACTATTGCAAATCAAAAAGATCTCTACAAAATAGGTTTTTCTACAGTTCCAGTAGAAGAAAGAATAAAGAATGCAGAGCATGAAGCTACTTATCTGATGGATAAAGTAGAGATTGTTGCATCTTGGAAAACCTATAATATGAATACCCACGGCTTTGAAAATATTATTCATAAGTTTTTCAATTCTGTTTTGTTTCATATGAAGGTGAATGATGGGAAAGGCAATATTTATACTCCACGAGAATGGTTTATAGTCCCATTTAGTATAATTGAGTCTGTGATGAAGAAGCTAATAGATGGCAGCATTATCAATTATCAATACAATCAGAATTTACAAGTATTGGAAGAAAGTCAATCCGAAAGCTCTAAATATTCGAGCGAAGCAGTTGATACAACAGGCTGGGCTATTCTTACTTTGAACATAAAACAGCTGTATTTTAACCAGATACTTCAAAATGAAAAAAATATCGAATATAGAGAGTTAAAGCAGAATAAGCTGAAAACGTACACATGGGTTGATCCTTCTGATAATAAACGTTATTTGAAAAAGTTTGATGCTATACGTTTTTGTGTTGGCTATAAAAAAGACAGGGATTCAGCTTTAGTTGAAGTTGTAAACACGACTTATAATGACGATTCTCGACAGATAGAATTTCATTTAGGAAAGATATTAGAAGCAACTATAACAAATTAGAATGATAATTACCTTTATCGAAATGATGATTAAGATTGAGAGGTTTGATGAATATGGTGAAATGCAATTAACGGAATAAAAATAGTTTAGTATATTAGCAAAAAATATAATAATTATATGATTATAGAATTGAAAATCACAGGTGAAAAGTTTATTCTTCTAACCCCTGTAAAAGATACAGATTCAACTTATATATTAATCGATCAGGAGAATAAGCCGTGGGCGAAATTACAATTAAATGGTAGTAATTTTATTGTATTAGAAAAGTCTGAAGATATAACAGAGTCTCAGGATGATTTGAGTGCAAAATTAGATCAATTGCTATTAAGTGTAATAGAATCGGAACAGTCTGGCACAGAAAATACAGAAACTGTTATTGAAGCACTTATAGATCCTTATGACCCTGATAAAATAAAAGTTTCTTCAAAACAGTTTAGTATAAAGCTAATAAAGGAAATGATAGATGATAAGGACATAGACCTGAATCCCGATTTTCAACGCAATTTTGTATGGAATAGTGCTCAAAAATCGAGATTGATAGAATCTATTTTATTACGTATTCCGCTGCCAATGTTTTATTTTTCAGAAGATGATGAAGGACGATTAGTTGTAATTGATGGTTTGCAACGACTCACTACTATTAATGAGTTTATGGATAATAAATTTCCTCTTTTTGGTTTAGAATATCTAAATGAAAGTTGTGAAGGTTGCTATTACAAAGAGGATTTAGGGAAAAAAGGATTAGAAGCAAAATATTTTAGATGGTTCAATCAGACTCAAATATCGAGTAATGTGATAGATCCATCATCACCAACTAAAGTAAAATATGATATATTCAGGCGGATCAATACAGGAGGAAAGCCATTAAACAATCAAGAAATAAGAAACTGTTTAGCAGGGACAGGGCTGAGAGAAACATTGAAAAAGATGGTCAATTTGCCCGAATTTAAAGAAGCTACAGATTGGAGTATTAAACCTACACGAATGGATGATCAAGAAGTAGCATTGCGTTTTATTTTATTTCACGAACTCATTCACCAAGATATTACTTTAGATAATTATACAGGCTATATAGAGCAGTTAATGGATGATCTCACAGAACGTTTAGTAAAAAAGGATGAAAATGAGTTGGAAAATTATATTCAGCTATTCTCAAATGCAATGAAGAATGCTCGATATCTATTGGGGAAACGTTTCGCTTTTCGTAAAACACAACTTAAAGATATTCAACCAGGAGCATATAAGCAGCTAATTAATAAGGCTTTGTTTGTGAGTTGGTCAGTATTATTATCTAATTTTGATCCTGTTTTGATAGAAGAGCGTAATAATGAACAAGCACTTTTGGAACCATTAGCCAGAGAAATAACAGAAGATCAACAATTTTTATATTATTTATCCTCTGGAACCAATGGTAAGGCAAATATTAGGTATGCATTTATGAAAGTTAGTATGATAATACAGGATTATCTCAAATAATCATTATTATGAAATATCTTGAAATAAAGAATTTTAAGTGCTTTCGTGACTTCAAATTACCAGTTAATGGATTAACTGTTTTGGCAGGAGCGAATGGAAATGGCAAGAGTTCATCTATTCAAGCTCTATTGCTTTTGCGTAGTACTATTGAGCGTTGTTCGAAACTAAATACACAGAAATCTGAATACGAAAAAACAGATGAAAAAAACTTAGTTTCTATAGAATTAAATGGTAAATATAATTTAGCTCTAGGTAATAGTGAATATGCAATTCCTAATAATTCAAATAGTTCTATAATTGAGTTCAACTTTTCAGAAGCACCATCATCTTTTGGTGTAAAATATGATGCCTCAGAGAATGCATTATTTATACGTCCTCTTGCAACATCGGGAAGCAAGCGTCCATTATCACTTTTTAAGCATGAATTTTATTATCTTAATGCAGAAAGATTAGGACCTCGCATAAAACAAGAAATCAAATATTTTGATTTCCCTAATACTGGATATCAGGGTGAATTTGTAGCTCAGCTACTTGGAGATACCGATTTTAGTTATTCATTCAAAATTGATGATTCTCGAAAATACCCCGAAATACAAACACCAAGGCTTGAACAACAAGTAAATGCATGGCTAAATGAATTAATGTCAAGCGTGTCGGTTTCTTCCAAATATGACAAGTCAACGATGTCTGCACAAATTGTCATGGATAACCATTTTTCATCAGGCGGAACAGTTCTAGCTCCGAATATTGGATTTGGAATTAGCTATGTATTACCAATTATTGTTACAGGACTGATTGCTCAAAAAGGTAGTATAATGATTGTTGAAAATCCAGAAGCTCATCTACACCCCTCTGCACAATCTAAAATAGGCCGTTTCTTATCAATGGTCGCTAAATCTGGAGTAAATGTAATTGTTGAAACTCATAGTGATCATGTTTTAAATGGAATCCAAATAGCATGTGCAAAAAAAGAAATTCCATCATCATTAGTTACCATTAATTATTTCAGCCATTCAAAAGATTTAGACCAACCTAAATTAGACACAATTTCAATCAGAGAGAAAGGAGATTTATCATCTTGGCCTAGAGGTTTTTTTGATCAAACTCAAATGGATTTTGCGGAACTCTTTAAATTGAGAAAAAATGAATAATTTCTATCTACTGAATGAAGCTATTAATTTGGGGAATTTTAGTACATTCAAAGAAGGTATGTTAGAATTGAATGCTATCGAAAAAGAAAATGATGACGCATTTTGGAAACATGATAGCTTGTGGAATTTAGGGATCATTGAAACTTTATACTCTAACTTTGGACAAGAAGAGCAAGTTATTTCACTTTTTTTAGAACAGATATCTCCAATAACTGGAGATTACCTAATGAATGAAGGTCTCTTGAATAAATCCTTTCCTAATGAATCGAATGCTTTTCTTGGAATTGATTTTACGAATATAGAAATTAGAGAATCAATACAAATTAAAAATGTAGAAGCTTTCTTTAATTTTAAATCCGCAGCTTTGGCTGCTCTTTCATTTAGAGAAATATGGAATAATAGAGACAGGCTATTTCCTCATTTAATTTTATGTGGTGAAGTTGAAAAGCAATTGGAAGACATCGGTAATTCTCCAATATTAAGACAGATTATAAGTAGGCTTAAAATTTTTGATTATGCAATAGCTAAGTGGGAAAAAGGTGATTTTAGCTATAAGGAAGTGAATAAAAATTATCCACTTAGGATATCTCCAGAGACAGACCAAACAATGGCTAAGTATAGTAATGAAAGACGTTTTAAGTTACCTAGTGGAAAAAAAGAGATATTTGAATTACATATAAAAACTGGAGCTTTGAGGTTTCATTTTTATGCAGATGATCGAACAAAGAAAGTGTATATTGGATATATTGGACCTCATTTGAAAACGGTTACAGGCTAAAATTTAGTTTACCCAAGTCCTAGAGATGATTTATGTCGAATCTATTTGCATTCCTCTAATCATTTGTAATAGATTAGAATTTCATAATATTTCTAGCTTATTAAAAATTAGCAATTAACGATACAAAAATCATTCTCTCATCCTCATTTTTAAATATAACACCATCTTCAGAATATCTCTTAAGTCATGAACGACAGCCCCTTCAGGGTACCTGTATTAATTTCAGTACTTCGCAACCTCCCAATATCCACTTCTAGCCGAACCGTGACGGATAATAATACCATTTGCTGTCATTTTTTGAAGATGATATTTAACCCCATCGGAAGTTATACCTAATATAGAAGCAAGTTCGCTGCGTGTAATCTTAGGATTGTAGCGTAACTGTTCTATGATTTTGTCACGTGTAGAGCGTGGAGTATTACTTTCAAGTGCCAATGTTTCGTCGATCACCCCCAAAATAAACTCTATGAATGGTGTACAGCCATCTTCACCGCCACTAACAGCAATAGCTTTATAGTACTCTTTTCTATATTTATAAACGATATTCTCAATGGGTAAATTTTTGAATACTGGTCGCCAATTAGCAAGAATAAGCGTTTGCCATAGTCTACCAGTTCGTCCGTTACCATCTGAGAATGGGTGTATGAATTCAAACTCATAATGAAAAATACAACTCTTTATCAGAGGATGTTCTTCTGTGTCATTCAGCCACTCGAAAAGATCTTTCATTAATTGAGGCACACGTTCTGCTGGCGGTGCATAATGAATAATCTCTTCACCCGAAGCCACCCCAACACCTCCTAATCTGAAATGCCCTGCATCGTCAATCAACCCTGTTTCCATTGTAAGATGTGCCTTAAGCAGATCTTCGATATTGTTTGGATTTAGCATTTCAAGCAATTCATAAGCTTTAATAGCATTGCGAATCTCTTGCACCTCATTAATCGGGGCTATGACAGGTTTACCATCCAGAATAGCTGTAATTTGATCTATAGTCAAAGTATTTCCCTCAATAGCTAAAGATCCTTGAATTGTTTTTATGCGGTTAATTCGATGTAGTCTTAATTCCTCTTGAGTATAAAAACTACCCACCGCCTCACTTATCCTTGAAACGAGGTCGACAATCTTTGGTGTTATCCTATATGGTGGTGTATATGACATTCAACAAAGTTAGAAAACAATTTCAATTTAGGGTAGTTAATTGGGTAGTTTTTATTGGGCGCACTACCCAATAAAAATTAAAATCTAGATGTTTAGCAATAAATAGACATTATATACAATAAGCTTTAAAATAAACTCTAATCACATTCTTACTATTTGACATTTATTAATATTTATAAGGGCATTCTGTCAGTCATAAAAGCTGGTATTGTTTTTGTTTTATTTACGAGTAAACAGAATAATACAAATGAAAGACAATGAATATGGATATTGAAAATATAATAAGTCCAATACTTAATGATTTAGAGATATTGCGAAAAAAGGCAATTGAGATTCGTTTTAAAGTGAAGGACGAATTTAATTTTGATATTCAAAAAGACTGTAGGATAACGATTTATGAACAAATAGATCGGATCGTCATATATCATGATATAAATTTTGTGCTTTTTGCAAATCATTTAGCTAAGCCAGACTATATAACTAAACTAGCAGGTACATCCTACCAAGATACTATAAGAATTCAATCAGATTATTTGAAAAGAAATAGGCACTCATTATTTATTTTTTATCAGAGCGTATTAGAAGCATATTATAGGGATATATGTAATGCAAAAGGCGTGAAATGCTCCAATTCTTTCACTAAATTACTTAAAGATCTTTGTAATGATTTAGGAATTAATGAAGATTCTGATTGGTATAAAGCAAATTATATTTTGGGAAGAATTAGGAATACGATCCATAACAATGGGATACACACACAAAGTACAGAAACGATCACTTACAAGGGGAAGGACTATTCATTTATACAAAATCAATCTCACAATTCTGCAGGTTATGATTTTTTCAAACTATTGTTCTCAGATACTATTGATTTTCTATTTGATATAGCGGAGAGGACAAAAAATATTACTTTAATCGAAAGTCGCATTGGTTTGGATTTACCTAATCCATTCTAAATATGATAATACTCGGCAATATATTCAAAACTTCCCATATAACATTTCGTCTAATGAATAAAAATTTGGCATATTGGTGAAAAACACGTAACTTTCTGATACAGAATAGAACGCAAACAGAACTTATAAATCGATTTGTACCGTTAAAGATTTAAAGTACTGATATAATACAAGTTATATTTGTTGTATCGGCAAATAACTTAGTAAAACAATATCAAAGTAAAATCAAATAAATAGTACACTCGAACATTAAAAAAAGCTTTATGTTGATGTTCGTTTTAGCAATCATACCAAAAATAAAGGAGAAAGCTCGTGCAGCCAGCTTAAAATCAGAACTATTGTAGGTCGATTGGTAAGAGAATTAGAAAGAAAACTATCCAATAAGGACAATTACAGCGATTCATTGGATTTATCCACACCTGCTGTTACCAACGGGTTTTAGCAACCTGCAATAATGCACAAAAATATCGTTTTAAGTCTAAAAAAAGCGGCGAGATTTTATTCTCGCCGCTTTTACGATATAGAAAAGAGTCTTTATTTTATATTTATAATCGCTTCCGCCGGTTTTAGCCAAGGAGATGTGAATCTTACTTTTACTTCACCTTGTTTGCCTGTAGGCTGTATATAAGCCAGTATGCGACCATGATAAGTGCGATGCCTGTTATCTGTATAGTCAGACATGTCTTCATTGTTGCTCGCTTCCAATCCTAGTAATTTAGCCGGGCCTTGTATTTGGCAAGTTATTTCATTGTCGGACAGCATAACAGGTGTACCATTCTCATCCACTACTTGTATTACAATTTGTGCCAAGCCATCTTTACTGATTTCTTTATCTGCTGCTTGTATATCCAATGCATATGGTTGTCTTGAAGACTGTATTGCATAGCGAGCTGTTTCATTCCCGTTTTTATCCATTCCTATCACTTCAAGCTTTCCATCATGATAAGGAATATCCCAAAAGATAATCCCTGTATTGTCATTATAATCTTTTACTTGTCCTACTTCTTTTCCGTCTAGCAGCAATCGGGATTTTTCTGTGTTTGTATAACATACTACCCGTATGGACTGCCCTTCTTGGTAATTCCAGATAGACCAGGCATCCATAGATGGTATTTTTTCTTCATAGTTACTCCCTTCGTTTTCTGCATCCAGTTGTGACCAAACATCCTTTACTTGGCTTTTGCTACCTCTGCCAGGAGTAGGATAGGTTCCCAAATAAGCCATCGGCTTGTCAGACCAGAGCGATTGACGGAAATAGCCTCTCGGCTTGATGAAGCCTCCGAAGTCTAGTAGTCCCGAATAAAACCCTCTGGAAGGCCATCTGCCCGATTCTCCCAGATAGTCTATCCCTGTCCAGAGAAACTGACCGAATATATGTTCATTGTCTTTCACGGCTTTCCATGCACCAAGCTCATGGCGGTTTTCACTGCCAAATATAACACGATTAGGATATTTCTTATGATCAAGCTCATATCTATTTTCGGTATAATTATATCCCGCAATATCCAATGCTCCCGGATATGCTGTTTCATTTGACATGGCAACACCGGCTAAGCCTGCTGTTGTAGGTCGTGATTCGTCGTATTTCTTAACAACGCCAACCAGACGTTTTGCTATATCTCCCAAACGCATTGCATCGGGTGCATCTTTTTTATATCCGCCAAATGTAGCCTGAGTAAAACCTGTGTTTTTTCCTCCATCCAATATAGGGTGAGAGTATGGATCGTTCGGATAGTCTACTTCATTTCCGATGCTCCATGCAAATATAGAGAGGTGATTTCTGTCTCGGCGAACTAAATCGGCAAGGTCTTTCTCTCCCCATTCTTCAAAGAAAGAATAGTTGCCCTGAAATCCCGGAGTACCTACATTCCAACCTTCGAGCCATTTTCGTTTAGGATACTCCCACTCATCGTACGCTTCGTTGAGAACTAATAATCCCAGTTCATCGCATAAGCTGTATAAGTCCGGAGCTTGTGGATTATGGCTGGTGCGGATAGCATTCACTCCAATCTCTTTTAGGGTTAGCAGTCTGCGTTTCCATACATCATGAGGCACAGCAGAACCTAATACCCCAGCATCATGATGGATACATACACCTTTTACTTTCATCCATTTGCCATTCAAAGCAAACCCTTTATTCGGATCGAAGGTGAATGATCTGAAACCAGTCTTGGTTATTGTTGCATCTATTTCTTTTCCGTCTTTAATTACAGATGTTTTGAGGCTATATAGATTCGGATTACTTAGGTTCCATAATGCGGGATTCTTTACTTTCAGATTTGTCGTAATTTTTCCATTCTGATTTCCTGCAACTGATAATTTCTGAGTGTTTTTTGCGATTACTTTATTATCAGGGCTAACAAGTTCATTAACTATAGTCAAATTGGATTTGTCTGTTGTGTTGTTTTCTAGTTCTACTTCGATATTTAGTATTCCTGTACTCTTATCCATTTCGGGATATGCATATACACCCCATTGAGCTATATGTATCGGATTTGCATAAATGAGCCATACATCACGGTAGATACCGGAGCCTGTATACCATCTGGAGTCTGCCGATTGGCTATGATCTACACGAACAGCTATTGTATTATCTTTTCCATATTCGATATACGGAGTAATGTCATACATAAAAGAGATATAACCATTCGGGCGCTTTCCTAACAGATGCCCATTAATGAACACTTCACTATAGTTATACACACCTTCGAAATAAATATATGTTTTTTCGTCTTGCTTTTCTTTTGGGATATTTATTGTTTTTCTGTACCATCCTATGCCTCCGGGTAGATAACCTGTTGCACTGGCCAAAGTTGGGCTTAGTTGTTCTTTTACACTCCAGTCATGTGGAATCTCTACTGACTTCCACTTCGAGTCGTCATAAGTTTTCGCTTTCGCTTCAGGGATATCCGATAGATAGAACTTCCAAGAAGAATTAATTTTTTCGGACTGACCGAAAGAAACCTGTCCCATTATAGAAATGGAAGTTATGGATAGTATCGCAGTCAGAAATAGCGCAGTAATTTTCATGATATAATAATTTGCATTTATTTAATGACAAAAATAGACTATGTGTCAGAATATGGAGGGGCTTGTTTCATGCAAGTTTGATTAGTAAACTCGTCATTTCACCATTTAGTCATTTCTTATTCATTATTTGCTTTATATATTCTGATGGTACCATACCAAACTCTTCTTTAAAACACTGCCTGAAATACGTGATACTGTTTATTCCTACCATGTAGGATATTTCAGATATTGTATATTTACCTGTTAAAAGTAATTGTTCTGCGTTGCGTATTCTTACTTTTCTTATAAATTCATTCGCAGATATGCCGGAAAGAGCTTTAATTTTTCGGTAAAGTGTAGAATGGCTCATATTCATTTTGTCTGCAATAAAAGTCACATCCACTTTATCTGAATCCAAGTTGTCTTCGATAATCGTGGTTACTTTTTCGATAAATTCGTTATCTATTTTACTTAAAGACTCTGTTATAATGACGTTTTTATTTATCGTATTATTGTTTATCAGTTCGGCAATTTTCTTTCTGGCTTCCAGTAAATTTACAATACGGCTTTGCAATAGTGTAGCACTGAAAGGTTTGGTGATATAAGATTCGACTCCGATGTTATAACCTTCGGTACGGTCTTGTATTGAATCTTTAGCTGTAAGAAGTACAATAGGAATATGGCTGGTTCTTACATCTTCTTTTAAAATCTTGCTTAATTCAAAACCATCCATTTCAGGCATCATAATATCACTTATAATAATGTCAGGAATGTGTTTATAAGCTGCTTTTAGTCCTTGTTTTCCATTATTAGCCGTGTATACTTTGTATTGTTCCGATAAGGAGCTGTAAATGTAGTCCCTGATATCTTCATTATCTTCTATAATGAGTATGATTTGTTTGGAGTCCGAATTTTCAGTGTCTTTGGCTTCAATGCCGTTTTCAATAATATCATTGTTAGTAGCATTGATATGTAACGCGTCAGGATAAGTATTGTCAGATAGTATTCTGAAACGAAATATAGAGCCTTCTCCGGGCTTGCTCTCTACTGATATGCTTCCTTGATGTATTGATACCAGATTTTGTACAAGAGCTAATCCGATACCCGTTCCTGATAGTTGTTGATCTCTTTCAGCCTGATAGTATCTGTCGAATATTTTGGATATTGATTCTGTAGGAATACCCTTTCCTGTATCGCTTACTTCTATTTCCGTATAATTTATATTGTTTTCAGTTACATCTCTTAGGGTGAGTGTTATATTTCCTTTTTGTGTGTATTTGAATGCATTGGATAATAGATTCTCTAGGATTGTAATTACTGCATCGGGGTCAAAATATAGATTAATATTTTGAGTATCTATTATAGTATTAACAGAAATGCGCTTGTTGGTGTTGAGTTCTCTGTATCTTAATCCTATTTCTTGAACTAATTGGGATATATCACTTTTGTATACACAAAGTTTCTTGTTCTGTGTCTCAGTTTTTCTGAATTCCAATATCTGATTGATGAGGTTCAATAAGCGTGTTGCGCTTCTGTATATGACCGATATTTTAGACGCATGTTTTTCATGTAGATTTGTATCTGCTTGTAAATCTTCTAATGGGCCAAGTATCAGCGTTAAGGGAGTGCGTAGCTCGTGAGTTATATTCGTAAAGAACCGAAGTCTCTCATTATTCAATTCTTGTTCCTGTATATGGTTCTTCTTTTCTAAAGTGAGAGTATTTTCCAAATCCAGCTTTCGTTTATAAAAGCGAAGTATAAGAAAAACAACGCCTAAGACAGTCAGTATATACAGGGTCTTTGCCCACCAAGTAAGCCATATCGGCGGATTTACAATAATTTTTAATGATGTTATAGTGTCTGACCATTCCTGATTTTTTACTCTCGATTTTATCTGCAACTCGTATGTTCCGGGAGGAACATTGCGGAAAGTAATTGCATTTTCATCCTGTGTGTTATACCATAAATCTTCTAACCCCTTTAACATGTATGCATAGTCTACTAAATGATTGAGTGAATAATCAAGGACATTGAATGACACATTAAAGGTGTTTTGGTTGTATTTTAATTCGATAATGGATGTTATGGGTTTATAGATCTCATTTTCAAATGTATTTGTTTGGTTTCCATAAATTTTGAATCCGGTGATAATAGTCTCAGGTAGCTCTATTGTTGTTGGGATTGATTCAGGATTGAAGTAGCATAGTCCATTTTGAGACCCGAAATAGATTGTACCTTTAGAATCTTTTGTGACAGACCCACTCATAAAGTCACCCAAAGGGATTCCATTATAATGATTGTAATTATAAACTTTATTTAGAGATGGAATAAATCTGTTTATGCCTCTATTGGTGCTAAACCATATATTTCCTTGCTTGTCTTCTGTTATAGCTCTGATGTGGCTGTTTGTAATTCCATTCTGTGTATTGAGGACAATATATTCATCAGTTTTTCCGGGGGAGGTAAAGCATACTAAGCCTTCTCCAGTGGCAACCCACATTTGCCCTCTGTTATCTTTGTATATATTGTCTACGGTGTTGGAAGGGAACCCTTTATCTGTTTTGAATGTCTTTATGATTTTGAGATTCTTGTCAAAGACAGCAAGACCCTCACCGAAAAAACCAATCCATATCTGGTCTTTGTCATCTTTTGATATAGCACGAACAAGATTATCCGATAAATCGGAATTGTCGGTAGAATAGAGTTGGCCTTGTTTTGTTATAATATTATATTTGTATAAACCGTTATTGCACCCGATCCACATATTTTTCTCCTTATCCTCAAAGAAACACCTTATATCTCTGCTCTTGTCGTCTATCAGGCATTTTTGTATGTAGTTTCTTTTTTGATCATAAATGTTTACTCCACCGTTGAATGTCCCAAACCATAGATTATCTTCAGAATCTTTAATTGCCGCCAATATGGCGTCATCAGTAATTCTATTTGTTTTTTTATCAAATATCTGTACCCTTTCTCCATTTGCAAAAAGATTGATGCCTCCACCATCCGTACCCACCCAGATGCGATCATATTTGTCTACACATATGCCCCATGCTGTAGGGTTATTCAATGTGTTTTTTAATCCCGGTATAGGGGAATAGATCCATGTATTAAAGTCTGTGGGGTGATGACTGATAAAGTTAATTCCACCTCCATATGTGCCAATCCACATATTGTTGAAAGAATCTTGGTATATACTGCGTATTGTAGGATTAGAAAGGCCCCTGTAACCATCATCGTATGAGATATTCTCAAAAGGAATACTTTGAGGGGTAAGAAACATATTCTGTTTCAAATCCAGAACACTTATTCCTCCTTTTTCTGTACCAACCCATAGTTTACCATCGCTTACCTGATTTATTGTATATATATAATTGGATATGAGCGATTGTTTATTTTGAGGGTTATGTCTGAATGTCGTAAATGATTCTTTATCACTGTTGAAAAGAGCCAAACCATTGTTTGTTCCTATCCATATATTGTCATTCTTATCTACATATATTGTTTTTACTTCATCTCCTGGCAAGCTTTCTTTATTGTTGGCATCATGCCTGAAATTCTTTATTTTCTTATCCTTTAGAGACAAAATACTCAAACCGGATGACACATGCCCTATATATACAAATCCTTTATTGTCCTCCATTACAGACCATACATTGTTACTAACCATATTCGGAATGGTAGTACGATTGTAATGTGTAAATGTTTCGGTTTTCTTATCAAAATAATCCACCCCTCTATGGTATGTAGAAAGCCATAAATTGCCATCTTTAGAAGAGGTAATGTCAGTTATGTCGTTCGTTATAATGCCTGTTTTACTTTCCGTTGTGTGTTTGTAGTGTTTGAATGTTTCAGTTTTGCAATCAAACATATTTAATCCTTCCCGCTGGGTTGCGATCCATATTTTATCTTCATATTTGTCAGCATATACTTTATTCAGTTCATTTCCGCTAATATTGTTTGATTCTGAAGTCCCATTTTTTTTGTAAACCTTGAACTTATTACCATCAAATCTGTTTAACCCTGATTCGGTGGCAAACCATAAAAAACCTCTTTTATCTTGAGTGACGCTTACAACATAATTACTAGAAAGACCCTGTTCTAAGCCTAACTGTTTTATGTTATACTGTTGAGCCTGAGTTGGCATAAAAGCTATTAGGGTAAAGAGAAAGAAAAGCTTTATTTTCATGGGATCTGTATTAGTATATCAAAAGTAATTATATTTTGAGAATATAGACCCTCAAACTAGCTATTGACTGATTTGAATCCTATTAATGATTGTTTTATATCCCTGCCTGTTGTTAAGCAATACATATATTTGTTCTGGTTATTTAACTCGAAGCATATCTGCCGTAAAGTATATTTTAATTATGTGTTTCTGAGTTATATATATATGATAAACTAAAATCTAATTTCATGAAAACAAGAAAGTATTTAAGCTTTTTGATGGTTCTTTTATTTTTCTTCACCGCATGTAGTGATGATTATAAGTATTCGGATGTAGATGGATTACCTCCTACTATTGTCCTCAGTACATCTAATATCAAGACTGAACCCGGGCGCGAATTTGTAATTAAAGCTAAGGTAGAAGATAAAGATGGTCTTCGGTCAATCAATCTGAAAAACACAAGTTTCAATTTGGATAAAACAATAGATCTTACCTTAGATAGTATTGTTTATTCTTTCGATTTAGACTATAAATACAAAACGATAAAAGGTCTTGAAGGAGATAGCTTTTCGGTGGAAGTAACAGTTACAGACTTAGGTGGTCGTACAGTAAATGAAACTGTATTGGTAACAATGGATGGTGATTTTACCAATCCTGTATTCACTGTCTCTCCTGATGAAGCCATTACTGTTCTTCTTAAAAACCAGACCAGACTGAATGTTAAGTTTACTGTAGAAGACGATAAAGCATTGGGTCTTGTTGTAATTAATATCCCTGAACTCAATTATTCAAAAGAAATAACAGAATTTACAAACTCAAATAAGACTCTGGTATTTAATGATCCTGTAACATTGCCTTCTACTGTTGCAACATATAATTTGATATTGCGTGCGATAGACAAATCCGGTTTGGAAACATCCAAGACTAGTGTGATAACTGTTTCTGAAATGCCTGATTTCCCTAAAATGTATCTGGCGGATGTTGCAACGGTAAACGAGCTGAACAGTGACGTGTTTGGCGTGCCTATGCGTATAGAACGTACCGGAGCTTATCAATATAAAGCCAATTACTATTGTCGGAAGGCAGGTACAGAGATATTCTTCCTTCCTCAAAAAAGTGACTTCACTCCAATCTGTTTCGGTATTGATCCCGTAGATAATACAAAATTGACAGATGATCCAGATGTTGCAAAACCAATTGTGTTGAATCAAGCCAATGTATATTACGAAATTACATTTAATGTGAAAACTGCGGTTTATGATATTAAGACTTATTCTATCGCTGAGGCAATTGACCCTATTCCTCATAAATTTGGTTCTGTGAGTCTGGATACTTGGGGAGATGGAGGTAGCTGGCTTCAGGAGTTCTATTTTGGCTATATGACTTCTAATCCAAAAGAAGTAACACGGTTTGTACAAGATGCGACCAATCCTCACCTTTTTTATTTAGATAAAGCTCTAACCTTAGACGCGGGTGAAAATATGAATTTCGTTATTCATAATTGGCATTCTGATGGTTGGTGGAATTATTGTACTTGGCGTGTAGATGACTCTCAGGAGCCGGAAATATTTGGTTACTACGGTAATTATAAAAATCCCGCTTGGACCAAGCCTAATACAACTCTTGATAATTGGGCTAAACCGCTTGTTAAGCAAACTGGTAGCTACAAATTATACTTTGATGCTCACTTAGGTAGAGGAAAACTAGTTCGTGAGTAGAATAAATTTGAGTAATAATATAACATATATCTAACATGAAAAAATATCTAATATTCCTATTGTTAACCTTGCCTCTCTATCTTTTTGCTCAAAATAAGGTGGCTGTAACAGGAAAGGTTACATCAGCAGTTGATAATGAACCGCTTATCGGAGTTACAGTTGTAGAGAAAGGTTCGTCGAATGGTGTTCTGACCGATTTAGATGGTAATTATAGTTTGCCGAATGTTTCGCAAGGCGGTACTGTCGTTTTCTCAATGATAGGTTTTGTCTCGCAAGAGATAAAAGTCGGTCAGGGAGGAGTAAGGAATATATCTATGGCAGATGATACAAAGATACTGGATGATGTTGTAGTCATTGGCTATGGTGTAGTAAAGAAAAGTGACCTTACAAGTTCCATTACTACAGTAAAAGGTGATGATCTGAAAAGTATAACATCAGGAAATGCGCTATACTCACTCCAAGGTAAGGCTAATGGAGTACAGATTACGGGAGAAGGTGGTCCGGGTAGTTCACCTCAGGTTATTATACGTGGGGTTACTACTATTAATGGTTCTAGTCCGCTTTATGTTGTAGATGGCGTACCGATTGGGACTAACATTAATTTTCTCAATCAGGATGATATAGAAAGTATAGAAGTGTTGAAAGATGCTTCAGCATCAGCAATCTACGGTACAAGAGGTTCAAATGGTGTCATTATGGTGACTACTAAAAAGGGTAGTGCAGGTAAAACCAGATTTCAGGCAAATGCATCTTTTGGCTTTCAGACATTGAATAAGCCTAAAATGGCAAATGCTACAACTTACGAAAAAGTATTTAAAGAAAGATATACCAATGATGGTAGCGTTCCTGTGTGGAATACGCCCGAAGGTTCGGGAAATACAGATTGGTGGGATCAGACAATAAATGATTTTGCATATACACAAAACTATAATATCAGTTTTCAAGGAGGTGTAGACAAATTTACATATAGTGGTAGCCTTGGTTATTTTCGTCAGAACTCACAATATGATGTCGGTTACTGGGAGCGTATAACAGGACGTTTCAATACTGAATATAAATTTTCAGAAAAAGTAAAAGCCGGGATTGATTTTGCCCCTCGTTACGAAAGTTGGGATGATACTCCAAATTTGTTTGGAGCAGCAATGAAAATGGATCCCACTACACCTGTATATAGAGCTAAAGAAGATTGGACTTCAAATTCGTTAAATAACTATGCGCGTTCCTATAACAATCAGGAATGGAATCCGGTAGCTACTCTTGCCCGTCAGAACAAGCATAGCAATGAGTACGGTTTAATGATGAATCCATATGTGAGTGTAGAGCCAATAAAAGGATTGACTTTTCGTACTCAGTTCAGTGTAAATGCGCGTTTTAGAATGACAGATGAATTTACGCCAAAATTCTTTATCGACAATCTCGAACAGAATGCAGAGTCTAAAGCTGAACGTAAATCATATAACTGGGTAGACTGGAACTGGACAAATACCCTTAATTATATGAAAACTATTGAAGAGAAGCATAACTTCAATTTCATGGCTGGTTATACAATGGAACGATTCGCTGAATATAATCTGGTAGGTTCTCGTGAAGGTATCCCGAGCAACATCTCCGAACTGCAATATGTGAATGCCGGAACAATAAATCCGAAAGCAGAAGGAACTAATATTTACAGTTCACTGCTATCTTATCTTGGACGTGTAATGTATAATTATGATAACCGCTATTATGTAACAGGATCTGTTCGTGTAGATGGTTCATCTAAATTCCCATCAGGAAGTAAATATGCTACATTTCCGGCGGTGTCAGTTGCTTGGAGAATTTCAGAAGAAGCATTTATGAAGAACCAGAGCGTTGTTTCTAATCTTAAGTTGAGAGCCGGATGGGGACGTGTCGGAAATCAAAGTATTGATCCCAATGCTTACCTGAATCTGATAGGAGCAGGAGATTATGTTTTCGGAGCTAACGGAGATCGTTATGTAGGAACTGCAATCAGTTCAGTTGGAAATAATAAACTGAAATGGGAAACAGTAGAGGATTATAATCTGGGGATTGATGCCAGCTTTTTAGATAGCCGTCTTGAAATCACTGCAGATCTCTTTTCTAAGAAGTCAAAAGATATGCTTATGAAAAGACAAAATCTTCTAATCTTGGGTTATCCGATGTGGAATGGTGAGATGTGGACAAACATAGGTAGTATGGAAGCTAAAGGTTGGGAGTTATCCATTAACTGGAGAGATAAGATAAGTGATTTTTCCTATGAAGCCGGAATCAATCTTTCAGGAGTGAAGAATAAGGCTAAGACCCTGGTAGATAATACACCTGTACTTAGAGGAGGCTTTTTTAATGACTATATTATCCGAAATGAAGAGGGTGGCGAAATCAGCCGTTTCTATGGCTATATTGCTGATGGAATATTCCAGAATCAGACAGAAATAAATAGCCATACAAGTAATAATGGAACACTTCTTCAGCCCAATGCACAACCGGGAGACATTCGTTTCAAAGATTTAAATAATGACGGAGTATTGGACGAAAGCGATAAAACCTATATTGGTAAAGCTTTTCCGGATGTTATGATCGGATTAAATATCCGTTTGGGGTATAAAGATTTCGATTTAGTGTCTAACTTCTATGGAACAATCGGGAATGATATATACAATAGCGCAATGGGAGGTCTGTATGCAGGAACCGATGGGCAAAACGTTTTTGCAGATGCATACGACAAAGCTTGGAGAGGTGAAGGCACAAGCAATTTTTATCCACGTCTTTCTGTTAATGACAAGAACTTAAACTATCGTCGTGTTTCATCTTTCTTTGTTGAGGATGGTTAATATTTCCGCTGCAAACTATTACAGTTGGGATATACATTACCAAGGAAGATGACAAAAGGTATCGGAGTTCGTATTTCTGCTTCGGCTCAGAATCTATTCACAATTACTAGCTACTCGGGTATGGATCCGGAAAGAGCGTCAATGGGAGCAAATGTGAATGGTACTTACAGTGTGTTGGAAGCCGGAATCGATAATCTAGGTTACCCTAATCCTCGTACATTCCTGCTAGGTGTTAACATTAACTTTTAATCAGAAATAAAATGAAAAATATATTCAAAATATTCATATTTGGAGCATTTGCGCTATTGTCGAGTAGTTGCTCCTCCTTCTTGGATGAACCTGTTTTAGGTCAGGAAAATCTCGATACATATTTTCAAAGTGAAGAGGAGTGTTTAAAGCAGCTGGCAGGATGTTACCAAGGTATATTCTGGGATGGCTGGTGGCAGATAGCAGCACCAAATGTAGGCTTTGATATGGCTACAGATGACTTATGGATGGGCAATACAACTCAGTCTCAGAGTGACTGGCTAAGAATGGCTCATTATGGAAACCCGAAGCAAGATGGGCCTTTAAGCAATTATTGGCAATATCGCTATAAGTCAATATTGAGGTGTAATATTGTTATTGAAAAAGTAGCTACAGCCCCTATTTCAAATGAGGATTTACGGAAGAGAATTATAGCAGAGGCTAAGTTTTTACGCGCATTTAATTATTTTGAGCTGGTTAAGAATTACGGCGGAGTTCCTGTTATTACCGGAATGAAGTTACCAAGTGAAATTCAGGGTATACAGAGAGAAACAGTAGAGGGTACATACGCTGTCATAGAACAAGACCTGAAAGATGCAATTACTGATTTGCCTCTTAAAAGCGAGTATTCTTCCGCTGATTTGGGACGTGCTACACAAGGTGCAGCAATGGGATATTTAGGAAAAGCTTATCTGTATCAGGGAAAATACAAAGAGGCATTTAAAATACTGGGAGACTTGATTAATACTCAGGAGTACGACTTGTGTACCAATTTTAAAGATGTATGGTCTATTGCGAATAACAATAGTATAGAATCTTTATTCGAAGTACAATACAGTTCTGATATAAGCTATAGCCTTGGAGGGCGATTGCCTGTATTTACCGGCTCTCGTGACGATTCGGGATGGTCGTGGGGATTACCTACCAGCAATCTGGAGAAGGCTTTTATTGATGCAGGTGACACAGAGCGTCTTCGCTGGACAATCGTGAAAAATGGAGACGACGTTCCCGGAGACGATACTGATGAGGGTAAGGATTATGTTATATCTCCGGATAAACACAAATCAGCTCGCATCAACAGAAAATTTTATGTACCACATGATTTGCGCCCCAGCCCTTATGATTCGGATCATAATAATTTGAATCATCGCTTACTTCGTTATGCGGATGTACTGCTTATGTATGCAGAGGCTGCGAATGAAGAAGGAAATGACAGCGAGGCTCGTAAAGCTTTGAAGAGAGTGAGAGACAGGGTAAGCCTGCCGGAAGTAACGGCATCCGGGAAAACACTGCGTGATGCGATCAGGTTGGAGAGAAGGCTTGAGTTAGCACTTGAATTTCAACGTTTATATGATATTCGCAGATGGACAGATGACAACGGAAAGAAAGCGATATGCAATATTATGGGTGAAAATGGGACATTTGTCAGGTATAATATGATTGAATCGACAGATGAATATGAAATAACAAACCAGAAAGAGAACAGTAATAAAGGTATAACATTTCAGGAAAACAGAGACTTGTTATTCCCTATACCTAACACTGAAGTTCTTCTTTCGGGTGGAAGCATCGCTCAAAATCCTAATTTTTAATTGGGATAAGAGGTATTTAGGCTCGGATAGTGTACTCAGAGGTGGGTACACTATCTATATTAATTAAACATGATACTTATGAAGAAAATACGATGTATATTATCCGCATGGCTGCTTTTGGCTGCTTTTTCCTGTAATGATGGACCTGATCCGACAATAGCCCCTGATAAAGGTTCCGGCAATGAAACTCCGGAAGGCTCAGAGAACGTGGTTATCAATCTCAGTCAGACATATCAGACAATAGAAAGTTTTTCGGCATCCGATTGCTGGGCACCTAACTATATTGGTACCTATTGGGCTGACGAAGAGAAAGAAGCGATTGCTAAGCTTTTATTTTCAGCCAAGGTTGCTGATGGACAACCCGAAGGTATAGGTTTATCGGGATGGCGTTTTAATCTAGGTGGTGGTACAGCTCAGCAAGGTGCTGCCAGCGGAATAGAAGATGCAGCCAGACGAGCCGAATCATTTATGAGCCCTGTTGATGGTACATTAGACTGGACAAAGCAAGCCGGGCAACAGTACTTCCTGGAAAAGGCAAAGCAATATGGTTGTGAACAGTTCGTCATGTTTAGTAACACTCCTCCTGTATATCTAACCCGTAATGGTAAGGGATATTCGGATATGGGAGCTTATTCAAATCTGAAGGATGACAGTTACGATGATTTTGCTAAATATATAGCAACTGTTTTAGATTACTTCAAATCGAATAAAGCAATAAACTTTACCTATATCAGCCCGGTTAACGAACCTCAGTACAACTGGGAAAGCGGACAGGAAGGTTCGGGTTGGCAGAATAGTGAAATAAAAAGGCTTACCGTAGAAATAGATAAGGCAATAGAGGCAAAAGGATTAAATACTAAGATATTGTTAGGTGAATCCGGTGCATGGAATTATTTATATGAAACGGATGGCGATGCCGGAAGGAAAAATGTTATCTATAACTTGTTTGATAATGCTTCGTCTAACTATGTGGGAAATCTGCCTCATGTGGCTCCAGTTATTTCCGGTCATAGCTATTGGACAGACGGAAGCTGGCAAACAATGGTAGATGTAAGGTCACAAGTGGCATCGAAGGCATCAGCAGCAGGATTGAAGGTTTATCAAACCGAATGGAGTATGCTCGGCGATGGCTATGGGAATGAATTTGTTGGCTTCGACAATGCCTCGTACATGGACATTGCCTTATATATGTCGAAAGTAATACATTGCGATCTGGTGTATGCCAATGTCTCATCATGGTCTTACTGGACAAGTCTTGATCTGGAGCGTTGGAGTCATAAAAACAGATTCTTGCTGATAAAAGTAACTCCTGCAGGAGGTGATTACGGAGATATTACACAAAGTGGTACACACGAAGCGACTAAGACTTTGTGGGTTTTAGGTAATTATAGTTTGTTTGTCCGTCCTGACTATAAACGAGTAGAACTTAAAATGGAAAACACATCCAAAAACCTCTTTGGTAGCGCATATCTATCGCCCGATGGTAAAAAACTTGTTGCTGTTTACACCAATTTGTCTTCAACCCGCTATGATGTGAGGGCTGATATTGGTAGTGCGGAGGTGAATTCAATAAAAACATATACAACAAGTCAGACTCAAGATTTGGCAGAGGCGGTTGTTCAGAATGTAGGGAACTCTATATTTGTTAATCCGGCTTCTGTATTGACGGTTGTATATGATTTAAAATAAGAAAAATAGTGTGCTTTTATAGAATAAATAAAATCCGGAAAATTTATCTATTTATAGAATTATAAACATGAAATAAGAAACAAAAGTGACATGAATAAACTCTGTGAAAACTGTCACTTTTGTTACTTTTTTCTGATAGATGTGCTGATAATTGATTTATTATGAAAATTGTGAGATTTATATTATTTGTTACTTTTTTGTCTGTTATACCCCATATGATTTTTTCTCAGGAATATCGGACGGGTATTGAAGAAAAAGACTATGTAGCTTATCTGTTTACCTATTTTACCGGGAATCAGGTAGAGGAAGAAGCTATTCATTATGCAATCAGTGCAGACGGTTATAACTATTTTTCTTTGAATAACAATAAGCCTGTTGTTGATTCCAAGATTATAAGTTCGACCGGAGGTGTCCGTGATCCTCATTTGTTGAGATCAGAAGATGGTAAAAGCTTCTATATGGTAGTTACCGATATGACTTCGTCTGAGGGATGGGATTCAAATAGGGCGATGATCTTGATGAAATCTGATGATTTAATAAATTGGACATCAAGTATAATTAATATTCAGAAAAAATACTCCGGTCAGGATGATCTGAAAAGAGTATGGGCTCCACAAACAGTTTATGATCCGGAGGTCGGTAAATATATGGTATACTGGTCTATGAAACATGGAGAAGGAGAGGATGTTATATATTATGCATATGCAAATAATGATTTCTCTGACTTGGTAGGTGAGCCAAAGCAATTGTTTTTTCCATCCAATGGTAAATCGTGTATAGATGCGGATATTGTTTTGAAAGGTGGTGTCTTCTATATGTTTTATAAAACAGAAGGACATGGAAATGGTATCAAGCTGGCAACAACGACTTCTCTTACGTCTGGAAGATGGACAGAACATGAAGGGTATAAGCAGCAAACATCTGATGCAGTTGAAGGATCTAGTGTGTTCAGAATGATAAATACCGATACGTATATTTTGATGTACGATGTATATATGAAAGGGAAATATCAGTTTTGTGAGAGTACCGATTTGGAGAGTTTTAAAGTTATAGATCATGAAATATCAATGGATTTTCATCCTCGTCATGGTTCTGTTATTCCTATTACAAAAAAAGAATTAGAGTCACTTATTGATAAATGGGGAAAACCCGAGAGCTATCCTCTGATACCAAATAATCCAGTATTAGCAGGTTATTATGCCGATCCCGATGTTCTTTATTCCAATAAGACTCAGAAATATTATATTTATCCTACCAGCGATGGATTTGACGGATGGGGTGGCTATTACTTTAAAACTTTTTCTTCTGATAACCTGAAAGATTGGAAAGATGAGGGTGTTATTCTAAACTTGAAAAACAATGTTTCGTGGGCAAATGGAAATGCATGGGCTCCTTGTATTATAGAAAAGAAAGTTGGGAATGACTATAAGTATTATTATTACTTTAGTGGAGGTAAAGATGGAGGTTCTAAGAAAATTGGAATTGCAGTAGCCGATGATCCTTCAGGTCCGTTTTTAGATTCGGGAAGTCCGCTTATTGATTTCAAGCCTAAAGGTGTAGATGGAGGACAAGAGATTGATCCGGATGTGTTTTGTGACCCAAAGACCGGAAAGAACTATATCTATTGGGGTAATGGCTATATGGCCGGAGCAGAGCTAAATGCTGATATGATCTCTCTAAAAAAGAAAACTATTAAGGTAATGACTCCTGATAATACTTTTAGAGAGGCTGTTTATGTATTCTATCGCAAGGGTTTGTATTATTTTTTGTGGTCAGAGGATGATACCGGTAGTGCCAACTATAAAGTACGCTATGCTACAGCGAAATCACCGTTAGGTCAATTGACAATTCCTTCGGATAATATAGTGATAATGAAAGATGATTCCAAAGCAATTTTTGGAACAGGGCATAACTCTGTTTTACAGATTCCCGGCAAAGATGAGTGGTATATTGTTTATCACCGTATATCTCGTCCTGATGGTATTGAGAAAGTTTACCCGGGAACTTCACGTGAAGTGTGTATGGATCGACTTGAATTTGAAAAAGATGGAAGTATAAGGAGAGTGATACCCTCGTTATAGATTATAGTCCAGATTAATATAAATAAGAAAATCCAGTGAATTTTCACTGGATTTTTTCTTTATTATCATTTGTCTGATTAGATCCAAAATAGATATGTTTCCATATCCGTCTCGAGGGAAAAATACTCCGCGAAAACCTTTAATGTTTAGAAATACATTCTGAGGAAAATAGCATTCAGGGATTTCGTTATATTTAGCCCATCTCTACTGATAAAAGGCTAATGAGGTTGATACTATATGATTACAATTTGAGAATGAGTTCTTTCTTTAGATTTGCTCCTGTTCGTTTTCCGGTCGTTTGGTTACCAACCTTTTACAGCACCACCTTTAAATACTTCGGTAGCTACTTTATCTACTTCGTCTGACTGATATGCCTGAACGAATTTTTTTACTTTCTCCTCTTCTTTCTTTTCTTCTCTTGTAACAATAAGATTGACATAAGGAGAGTCTTTATCTTCGGCAAACACACCATCTTTGAGTAGTAGTCCAGCTTGCCCTGCAAAGTTATTGTTGATAATAGACAAAGCTACTTTTGCATCATCTAACACTCTAGGTAATTGAGGGGCTTCGAGTTCCAGTATCTCCAGATTTTTAGGATTCTCTACTATATCAACTAGTCTTGGAGCTGTTACTCCTTCTTTAAGTTTTAGCAACCCTACTTTTTGTAATAGCAACAAAGCTCTGCTATTGTTAGCTGCATCATTGGGGATAACTACTGTACTTCCGTCTTTTAATTCATCCAAGCTCTTAATTTTCCTTGAATATGCTGCCATAGGATATATAAATGTATTTCCAACAATAGCAAATTTATATCCGCGACGTGTTATCTGTTCGTCTAAGAACGGCTTCGTCTGAAAAACATTAGCATCAATATCACCCTGATCTAATGCTGTGTTTGGTATTATGTAATCATTAAATTGAACTAGTTCTACATCGAGTCTGTATTTCTCTTTTGCTACTTTTTTTGCCGCTTCAGCTATAACATATTCAGGTCCCGAGGCTACACCGACTTTAATATAGTTAGGGTCGTTGTTCTTTTTACCTCCGCAAGAAGTGAGTAGCATTGTAAGCGCAGATACAATAATAAATCCGTTTATAATTTTCATATTGATTTTCTGTTATATTAATTAGTAAATAATTGGAGAGGCCATTAATAATCGTTGTCCCCAATAATAAATTAATAGCCTCAACTTTTTATCTTTACAAAAGCAACTAATCTAACTATAATTTAAAAAACTTAAGGTCTGTATCGTCCCGGAGAAGAAAGATTGCTTCCAAAAAAGATAGCGTTAGTCAATATTCGTCCGCTACTTAACCAATACCCTCTAAAAGTAGGCGATTCCGCAAATAGAACAACAGTTCCTTTACCTTTGTTTTCGAAGACTACTAAAGGTGCATTTTTTAGTTCCTGTTGATTCTTCTTTGTCAAAAATCCGCTTATTTGAGGTTTATCTGTCAATTGTAGAACTGTAGCGTAATTACTTTTAGGTCTTGGTAATTTGTAATTACTGGTTTTGATTGCGTATGTTTCTCTCGATACTATTCCGAAGGCTAGAGGATTGGTTATATCCAAATCTGCATTGAATATAGCGCCGCCAATTCTCTGAGGACCTTCGTTTTCTCGTTGTGAAATATAGTCTAATCGTTTATATTCGTTTTTGCTTCGCGGAACGCTATCAGGAACGAAACCTGTTACTATTTTATTATCAATAGCCCATTTAGAAGCACCTTCTGATGTGATAAGTGTTCCTCCGTTAGCGACCCATTGTTGCAGCTTTCCGATAAAGTTAGGAGACAACGAGTTGTAATTGCCATCTGATAAGATTATCGATGTATAACGATTGAGGTCTGCCCAATCAGCTGAAGCTACATTGATTTTGGTTAAAGGTATATTTAATCTGTTGCCTAACAAAAACCAGGTTTCACCCACATCTGTCCAATTTATTCCGCTTCCGACCAATGTCGCTACAACAGGTTTTTCTACTCTTCTTATATTATTGCTACCTAAGTCTATACCAGTGGTGCTGAAACCAGTTGCTACTCCTAATATTTTTATATTTGTGAGCTCGGCCGCCTCTTTTACTATATTATACAATTGGTCGGAAGATATATTTTGATATTCAACAGGGATGACTATTGCTCCTTTGTTAAACTTATATTCTGTTCCTGCTACAGAAGCAGAGAAGTCTTTGTATGCGGCTTTTACAACAACACCTTTGTCTAGTAGATAGTACAGAGACTTAGATGCGAAATAGTCAGTATAATTAAATATGTACGCATAGTCAGATTTTTGACTGACTCCTCCTTTCTTTATCTGAGGGATATCTGTTACTTTTTGTCCTTGTCTTACTGCTCCTTTTACTTTCACAAATGGTATTCCATATCCATGTACAGTGCTCCATGCCGTAATGTCCATAAATATACTATCTACAAATGTTGTGTTTTCTTCGAATACAGCATTTAAAATACGATATTGAGGTTGAGAAAATGGCACAACATAAGCATTCCCTGGTTCAAAATCTTTTCCATTTTGAGAAAACTTGTCAGGGAGTTCATACACATCTATTTTATGGCTAAGTAAATGATCGAGAAATAATTTTGTCAGATTGTTATCATTTTTGTCTCCGAATACAATATACTTGTCGGCTCTTTTATTCGCTAAAGAAAGTGCACTGGAGAAGAAATCTTTTTGATGTTTGAATAATACGTCTTTCTCTGCTACTGCGGCTTTTATTGCTGCTATGCTGGTAACAACATTGTCTTTGATGTTTCGGGAGAATTTTCTTACCCCCACTTCGGTTTCTATCTCTATTCCGGCTGAGCTTCCTACTTCGAGGGTAGTGCCAACACCTCCTTGAAAATCGGGATAAGTAGATCCATAAATTGGTGAAATATTGTCAAAATCTTCTTTTGTATAGTAAAGAGACCCTATTTTATCCAAAGATTCCGAATAGTATTTCGCTAATATAGGATTTAACACATTGTATGTTTCTTCGGGGATTG
The DNA here is from genome assembly GCF_001899125.1 of Dysgonomonas sp. 37-18. Classification (NCBI taxonomy): domain Bacteria; kingdom Pseudomonadati; phylum Bacteroidota; class Bacteroidia; order Bacteroidales; family Dysgonomonadaceae; genus Dysgonomonas; species Dysgonomonas sp. 37-18. The sequence continues at coordinate 50,414 of NZ_MKVC01000041.1, forward strand.
TTGGGTTCCATGTGCTGCGTGGTGGCGACGGCTCGAAGTAATAGGCACTGTTGCTTCCCATTTCGTGATAGTCGGCATATATATTAGGATACCATTTGTGATAAAAATCAACTCTTGCTTTACTTTCAACGTGTACCAGTGGAAACCAGTCACGATTAAGATCTGTCCAAAAGTGATTTCCTCTATGTGGTGTAAATCCTCCGGCATGCTCTATATCATTCGGATCGGATACAGGGGGAAAGGATTTGAATGTATTAAAATATGAGGCAGCTCTGTCTCTTCCATCAGGATTTAATGCCGGGTCGATCAAAACAACTGCTTGTTCCAGATTTTTGATTGTTTCATTGTTTGTAGAAGCTACAAAGTAATATGCGGCAAGTATTGCAGCTTCTGTTCCGGCTATTTCTCCTCCATGGACATTATAACCTAAGTGCACTATGACTTTTTGATCATTATTTGAAGAGGAACTCTTAGGATCTATAAGTTTTAAGTGATTTTGACGTATAGATTCCAGATTCTTTTGATTGTCAGGACTTGTGACAATGAGTACAACCTGCTCTCTGTTTTCGTAAGTTTTCCCTATAACTTCGAGTTGCGCCCTATCGGATAAATTATCCAGTAACTTGTAATATTCAACAACTTTGTCATATCTGGCTAATGACGAACCAATGGGAAATCCAAAAAACTGTTCGGGGGTAGGTATTTTAGGATCGAACTGATTATCCCTCCCGAAATAATAGTCGTTTTGAGCAAAGGAATATAGCCCAGCTATAAATAGCAGGATAATAATAGCAAGTTTTTTCATATTCTATTTTGATTAAAAACCTCCAATACCAATTTGCCGTCGGAGAAAGAGGTGAGTTATTTGTCTGAGATTGTTTTAGCTGTTTTTTACTATTTGTTGAGTGTAAGATACTTAGATTCTATTTGCCGGATTTGGGCTAATTGAATATCCCGGCTTAGACGAAGAAATCCATAGTCGTGATTATATTGCTGTCCTTCAGTTAAAACCCATTTTATAAAATCTTTAACTTCGGGTTTGGTTGCTGCGGAGCTGTTAATTACAAAACCTATTTTTTGTATTGGAATCAAGTCTACATCTTCATTCTCAACTAGGGTTAACACATCGTCTATTGTTGACGATTCCAATACTTCTCGATACTCCTTTTTTATATCTAGTGGCAATAGCTTTATATCTGATTTTAGTTGACGGGTAGACAGATCATATAAATAAGATAGGCTATTGAATGTCACGCCTGTATTATCTTTATTTATCGCGTTTAGTAGAAATATATCATCTCCTGCTATTTTTGTCCCTCTTAAGGTGTTTGCCGGATAACCAAAATGTGCAGCAAAAACACTGGCTACAGATTCTTTTTTATTGCCTGAATATACTGTAAATCGTTCTGCCAGTTTTGATGGTTTACTATCGTCTTCATCCAAAAGGTCTTTTTCGAAAAATATTTCTCTTAATTTTTTTTTGTTATACTTTTCTTTTTCGAGATTCTCTGTATAGATATAATTTTTGGAGACAATTGGCAGTAATGCATATTTCACTACATAAAAAACATCTTTGCCATATAGTAAACTATCGGGTTGATCAGTTATTATTAATTCTATATCTGGATTTGAATTATTTTTATGAGCATCTTCTATTTTTAGACCTGAATTAACATTCTTATATTCAGATACCCACTTACTCACTAATGGCGAAACCAGTTTTTGGCTTTTGATGGATATTGTATTTTGGGCATTAAGCGATAATGCTAAAGTGGATAATATTATTGTTGTAAGAACTTGCTTTATAGCTTTCATAATTTTGAAATTTTATATATAAAATGAGCCAATATTGCTAGAGGCACAATATCAAATGAAAATAAATAGTAAAATATTGAGTGGGAGAGTTGGAATCAACAGCAATGCATTCGCATTGAGAAAAAGAGGAAGGAAGGTAATAGCAAAGAACGAGCAGGAACAGAGATAATTCCTGCAACATAATCATCACTTTTTTCGTGTTGTGATGCTTGTTGGTTTGGCTTTTTCAACTTAGCAATGCTGTTTCGAATGATTTTCATTTTTTCAATATTCTATAAGATATATTTATAAAACTATCTGATACAAAAATAAAAATATGAATGGCTTTATAAAATACCACAATTATGGTATTTTGCATACAACGATCTATATCAATTGCGTAGGATAGAAACAAATGGCACTATCCTACGCAATATGAATTTAGAGATAAGTATCCAATGCATTTTTAAGATCAGTAATAAGATCTTCTATATTTTCTATACCTACAGACAAGCGTATCAGGGTATCTGTTATACCTATAGCTTCACGTTCTTCTTTCGAAACAGAAGCATGAGTCATTAATGCCGGCAGTTCGATAAGAGATTCTACACCTCCAAGACTTTCGGCCAGAGCAAATAGATGAAGAGATTCTAGAAAGTGTTTCGAATTATCTATATTTCCTTTTAGTTCAAATGAGATAATTCCACCAGAACCTGTCGTTTGTTTTCTTACCAAATCGTATTGAGGGTGGCTCTTAAGACCCGGATAAATAACCTTCGTAACATTCGGATGTTCTTCTAAAAAAGCTCCAATTAATAAAGCATTTTCTTCGTGCTTTTGCATTCTCAGCCCTAATGTTTTAATTCCTCTTAAGGTGAGGTAAGAATCGAATGGGGATAAAACTGCGCCTACTGCATTTTGATAGTACTGTATTTTTTGATATAAATTATCATCAGACAGCATAACAGATCCACCCAAAACATCACTGTGACCTCCAATATATTTCGTAGAACTATGTAGTACAATATCAGCTCCTAGGCTAAGTGGTCTTTGAAAATATGGAGAGAGAAAAGTATTGTCTACTACCAAAATTAATCCTTCCTTTTTCGTGATGGTTGATACTGCGGCTATATCCGATAATTTAAGTAAAGGATTAGTTGGTGATTCCAGCCACACTAAACGGGTATTAGGACGTACGCTTTTTTCTAAATTCAGGATGTCTATAGTATCAATATAGGATACCTCGATCTTATACTCATTAAATATTTTGTTGAATAGCCGCTTCGTTCCGCCATACAGATCGTCAGAGGCAATGATATGATCACCTGCTTTTAATAAGGCTAATATTACACTTGTTTCAGCAGCTAATCCGGAGCTGAAGGCAAATGCGTATTTTGCATTTTCAAGAGCAGCTAGTTTTTCTTCCAGAGCTTTCCTGGTTGGATTCAACGACCGCGTATATTCGTATCCGGCAGTGGGTTCCTCAACTTTCTCTCTGGCGAAAGTGGTAGACAGATGTATTGGGACTACAACATCTCCGGTTGCTCCATCTCTGAAATCAGGTGTTTCTCCTGCATGAATTGCTTTGGTGTCAAATCCATATTGACTATATTTATTTCCCATATCGTTTTAATTATTTTATTTTCATTAAATTAACTTTAAGATCGGCATCCAGCTCAGGAACAATGCTAAAGCGAGATTTTAGAAATTCAGCATTACCTGTATCTAAAATGGATACATTTCTTATGAAATTTGTCTTTTAATTATGCTTGTACAATGCGATTATTATTGATTTTAGTAAGAATGTCTATTTTCGTGACTAATCCCACAAAGAGTCCTGCATCACCTTCCAATATAGCTACATAACCCTCGTTGAGTATATCAAGAAGTTGTTCGTAACTGGCAGTATATGCTATAGTGACTAGATTTTTAGCCATTATCTGAGATACCGGCGTCTTGTTTGTATATCCCTCTATATATGCCTTTAATAAGTCTGAGTCATCTATAATCCCTACTGCTTTATTATTTTTGAGTATAGGTAATTGAGATATATCATAAAGCTTCATTTTTTTATATACAGTCAGTAATGTATCAGAAGGTTGCGCATATATTATGGCTTTATCTTCTATATTACGTTGTGCAAAATCTCTAAGATCGTTGTGTACTTTTTTATTTTCTAGTCCATTGTCTTGCAGCCAGTAATTATTGTACATCTTCGATAAATACTTGTTTCCACTGTCGCAAACGAGAGTCACTACGCGTTTCGGTTCTGTTTGTTCCTGACAATATTTAATGGCAGCCGAAAGAAGTGTTCCTGAAGATGATCCGGCAAGAATACCTTCTTTATTAAGAAGTTCGTATACTGCATCAAAACTCTCTTTGTCTGATATGGAATAAGCCTTTTTAGTAAGGGAGAAATCGGCTATTGATGGGATGAAGTCTTCACCTATACCTTCTACCAACCACGATCCTGAGTCGGATCGTATAATTCCTTTATTTACATAATCGGCTAATATTGATCCATTGGGATCGGCTAATACAAATTCTGTTTTATCAGAAACTTTCTTAAAAAAGTGAGTTAGTCCTGTCAATGTACCTGAAGATCCAACTCCGACAACGACAGCATCAACATCTTTATTCATTTGTTTCCATATCTCCGGACCTGTGGTAGTTTCGTGGGCTAGGGGGTTAGCCGGGTTTTCGAACTGGTTAATGTAATAAGCTCCTGTGTCTTTTGCTATTTGCTGTGCTAAATCCTGATAGTATTCGGGGTGTCCTTTTATTACATCAGAACGTGTGATTATTACTTCGACCCCTAAGGCTCTGAGGTGATTGATTTTTTCCTGACTCATTTTATCGGGAATCACCAGTTTCAATTTATAATTCTTCATCTTAGCAATGAGGGCTAAACCCAAACCCGTATTGCCTGCTGTTGCTTCTATTATTGTATCTCCGGGTTTCAACTTTCCTTCTTGTTCGGCAATGGTTATCATCGATAATCCTATACGATCTTTTATCGAGCCCCCCGGATTTTGGTTTTCGAGCTTGACAAACAATCTACATTTGCCTGTATTTATTTTTGTAATTTCTATCATGGGCGTGTTGCCCACCATATCTAATACACTATTTGTAACATTATACTCTTTCATCGTTATAATATTTACTTGTTGATATAATAACTTTGGCTGATATCACAAACTTGTAATATCAGCCAAAGGCAAAATATTTATCAATAGCCCGGATTTTGTTCAATATCAGGATCTGATAATATATCGGAAGCGGGGAATGGAAACAACCAATAGTCGGTATTTGTCAGACCGAGGACTGAACCTGTCCTTTTTGTTCTAACCAGATCAAACCAACGATGAGGTTCGAAAGCAAATTCTATACTATTCTCATCTTCAATAGCTTGAATTATTACATCCTTGTCAGAGCTGTCAAAATCGGGTATATCTGCCCTGCCACGAACCTTATTTAAGTCTGATAAAGCACCTGATATATCCGGAGTTGCTTTTTTTATTCTTGCCTCAGCCCGGATTAAGTATAGCTCAGCAATGCGAATAACATAAGCCGGGTCGGTACTTGTTGATACGGTATTATACAATACTCCGTATACTGAGTTTCCGCTACCTTTTATAATTTCTTTTCTTGTTCCCCCTACATCCGAATCGTTCAGTTTGGCAACTAATGCATCCGACGGCTTTAAGGTATATTGCCCTCCTACAGTGCTTGGATACCAAAGATTCCAGTAACTATTTTTGTCGTTTGATGTAAAGGTTAATTCAAATACAGATTCCGGAGACAGAAATGGTGAAGTAAAAAAGGTTTTAAAAGGTTTCACCAGAGAATATTTGGTACTGTTGATTACCAATGTAGCATATGTTTCCGCATCAGCCCATTGTTCTCTATAAAGATGGAGTCTTGCTCTTAAAGCTCTAGCCGCATTTTTTTGAGCTCTGTTGCGTGTTGCCGAATCGTCTTCAGGAAGTAACTCTTCGGCTTTTGTCAGATCGGCAAGTACCTGATCGTAAGTCTGAGCGAGAGTACTTCTTTTTATCCCTGATAATGCTCCCAAATCTGTTGTTGGGTTCAATTGAAGTTGTACTCCGCCCCATCCGCGAGCGAGGTCGAAATAACCAAGGGCTCTTATAAAGTACGCTTCGCCTAGAATCTTATTCTTTTCAGCTTCAGTAAATAACGGATCATTTACATTCCCGATAGCTGCGATTATAGAATTTGCAGAGTTGATGCCCGCATAAATAGTTTGATAAACATAAACAGTACCGGCATTATCAGGAGAAACCGAATTTTGATCGAGCTGTAAGTATTGGCTCAATGTTCCATTGTAGGAAACATTGTCTGCCGTTATTGTTCCTAATGTTATGTAATAATTAGAATAATAATTCTGAACTGAATTATACGCTCCAATAATAGCAGCATTTGCTGTTCCCTTATTCGTTATTGCAATCGTAGAAGGTATAGAATTTGTGGGAGACAAATCTAAAAAATCCTCACAAGCAGTGAACAATAAGGGTGTTGAGAGAGCTGCTATGATAATTAAGTTTTTATATAACTTTTTCATTGTTTTTGTTTTTGTGGAACTTAAATATGAATTCTTTTTTTAGAATGTAGCATTCAATGTGAGCTGAATAGTGCGTGGTTGTGGCACTGTTGCCCAATCGTATCCATAAGTATTCTGGCTACTACTTTGTGCATTTACTTCCGGGTCGAGTCCTTTATACTTTGTAATGGTAAACAGATTGGTAACCGAGACTGTCGCTCTGAGTCTGCTTAGTTGCAAATTTCTTATAATAGATTTAGGCAGATTGTAGCTTAGAGCCAGATTCTTGAGCCTGATAAACGATCCGTCACTCAAATATCGGCTACTCATATTTGCAACATTCCCTCCATAGTTATTTGCCGAACCTCCGTTGATAGTAGGGTCGCCACTATATGTGGTCAGACGGGGAATATCAGTTATATCTCCCGCTTTTTGCCATCTTTCTAGCTGTCTCGGAATAAAGCCTATATTGTTTTGAGTACCACCATGTACTAAGAAGAAATCGTGCATACTAAGTATTTTATTCCCTTGCTGAAAATAAAAGAATAGATTCAGTGAAAAATCTTTATAGGTAATATCATTTGTAAAGCCTCCGGTATAGTTAGGTAAGGCATTACCTACAATTTGTCTGTCTGCTGAAGTGATAAAACCATCCTTATTAACATCTTCATAAACAGCATTTCCTGTTTCAGGGTCTACATATAGCTGTTTGTACAAATAAAAAGAGTTTACTGAATAGCCTTCGCGTAATATGGATGCGTTACGTCCCGAAGCTCCAAGGGTAATATCAGAAGCTAATTTCTCTATTTTATTTTTGTTCCATGATATATTAAATTCAGTAGTCCATTTGAAGTCTTTTTTATTGATATTAGTCGATTGTATTCCTAATTCCACTCCACTGTTTCTTACAGCCCCATAGTTTTGAAGAAAAGATGTAAACCCTGAACGATAAGGAACAGGAACATTCAATAATAAATCGTATGTGTATTTATTATAATAGTCGAAACTAAAGCTTATTGCATTTTTCAGGATTGCAAAATCAAAGCCGAGGTCTAACTGACGTGTGGTTTCCCATGTCAGGTCTGGATTTGCCAATTGAGAAGGGGCAGTGCCGGCAGTCTCTAAATAGTTCGATCCTGCTGACCATAAACCTAAAGCAGCGTATGACCCTATTCCATTTTGATTTCCCGAATATCCAAAACTGCCCCTAAATTTGAGCGCATCAAAGAAATTTATGTTTTTTATAAAACTCTCTTGACTTGCATCCCATGTAAGTCCAACAGACGGAAAGTAGCCCCAACGCTTGTTTTTCCCGAACTTAGATGAGGCATCAGCCCTTATGCTTCCATCTATTGTATATTTATTATTATACGTATAACTAGCTTTTCCAAAGAATGATAGCAATCTACTTTCAGACTTGGATGCTGAACCCGATTTAGTTGCTGCTACAGAAATATCTTTTAGATCATTGGTTGCAAAACCTTGTCCCGATGCACTGGTGTACTCCTCTTGTACAGCATTGACCGTATTTCCAAGTAAAACATTAAGCGCATGTTTATCTTTAAAGACCTTATTATAGGTGAGTAGTTGTTCTGCTGTATAAACAATGTTTTTAGCTTTGTATGAGGTAGCAGAACCATTAGTTGCTATCCCGGCACTGATGAATGTATCAGCATAATTGCTTTCAGTCAGATCAGTATTATCTAAGCTCCAGCTTGAACGAAATTTAAGTTCTTTGAGAAGGTTATATTCCAAGAACAAGTTTCCGATAGTTCGCCATGTAGTAGCATTATTATCAAGATGCTCTATTAGAGCCAGATGGTTATCAAAACTTCCATATCTGGCATAACTACCATCTTCATTGTAAATAGGTAAATATGAACGAACGAATATAGCAGAATTGATTACTCCTTTTGGATTGTTGTCATTGCTACTTACATTACGATATACTTTACTTAGGTTAATGCTTGTACCTATTTTCAATTTGCTTGTTAAATTATTGTCATAGTTGAGTCGTCCCGAATAGCGTTCAAAATCGGAAGGTTTAACAACAGATTCCTGCTTGGTGTATCCGAGGCCGACATAGTAGGTACTGTTGGAATTACCTCCCTGTGCTGAGATTTCATAATTTGATAAAGCAGCCGTTCTAAATAAATCACTATTGCGATCGTATGTGGGCATACCGGAGGGATCAGCAAAAGGTAACTTTATGTCAGATGGAGACAATCCTCTATCGATACCTGTATTGTAGGCTGCTTCGTTAGCAAGTATAGCCGTTTCAGGGCCTGTTATAGATCGGAATTTTTTAATAGCATTTGCCCATCCATGAGACAGGGATACCGATATTTTCGCTTTTGTATCTTGTTTACCTCTCTTAGTTGTTATTATAACTACTCCATTTGCTCCTAATGATCCGTATATTGCGGTCGCATTAGCGTCTTTAAGTACAGTAATGTTCTCGATGTCTGATGGATTAATATCCGATAATGGATTTGACTGGGTTTGTCCTCCCATACCGGTAGATATGAGATTGCTGTTGCTAATGAATACACCATCAATAATGTATAATGGGTCTACTCCTGCATTAATAGAGTTACTACCTCTTACCCGAAAGATAACACCACCTCCGGGAACTCCGGTATTTGATGAGATCTGTACGCCGGGAGCTTTTCCTTGTAATAGCTGGTCAAATCCGGAAGCCGCAGTTTCTTTTATTCCATCTGAAAGATTAATGGAAGTTATAGCTCCACTGACTGATCTTCGTTGTTGGGATGTATAACCTGTTACAACAACTTCATCAAGAAAGTTAAAGTCTTCTTTTAATGATAAGATGATGGGCTCTTCTGCATCGTAAACATCAATATCTTGAGATTTATATCCTACCAGGCTTATAGATAAAGTAGCGGGTAGAGCTTTTGTGACTTGTAACGAAAATCCGCCATGAGCATCAGTAAGAGTACCATTTGTCGTTGCTTTTAAGGCGACGGAAGCTCCGATAATAGGCTCTTTGGTTTTCTCGTCTATTACGTTCCCTCTTATAATGGTTTGGGAATAAAGCCCAAACGTAGATAGCATCAATAATACTAAAAATACATAAATATGCTTTTTAACACATGAGGGTTGATGCTTTTTTTTCCAAAAAATAAATATATTTGTCATATTCTATTTTAGATTGAACACTTCCAATACCAATTGCCGTCGGAGGAGGAAGTGTTTATTTTTTATAATTAAAACTTCTCTTTTTTATATACGATTGTAACACATCTTGCTTATTTGTATAACTCAAGAATATTATAAAAATTCTTGAAGCAAAATTCAATCAGTTAACTTTTGTTTACCAATGAACTATAATAAGTCAAAATAAAGAATGTAAGGGGAAAGTATTATCTACAACAACACATTCGTGCTGAAAAGGAAGGGGCTGTATTAAGTAGGCTAGGAGATAGAAGGTAGTTGATGTTACAAAAGCGAAAGAGTAAATTCAGCTTTTTGTAATTGATTGATGAATGGTTTATTCGCCGAGACAGTGAATAAACCTCTAGTAGTTTTTCCATAATCATTTTCATATTTTTTGTTTAACTTATATAACAATTGCAAAAATATAAGACTTTCTTTTAATCATAAATACCATAAATGAGGTATTTATTGTTGGGCCATTAACTCATTTAAACAATAAGTTATGATGTACAATGAAATTATTTTTGACAAGTAACCCGAAGCAGTAGATTATCTGATCGAGAGACGGATTTCGCTTACGGTACAACAAAACTTTATGCCGAACAACGATACCTATCTGCACACTTAAGGCAAACATTCACCTATCTCGCATTGATTATATCTATTAAATCTTCACTTATATCAGTAAATCATATTATATATTTGTACTCGTATCGAAACTTATAATCTGTTCAACTATTTTAATTAATATATAAAATGCAATTATATAATACATTAAGTAACGAAGAAAGAGAAAAATTAATAGACCAAGCCGGTGTTAACAGGCTTACTTTATCATTCTACGCTTATGCCCACATCAACAATCCCCAACAGTTCAGAGACGAACTCTTTGTCAGATGGAGCGAGCTCGATGTGCTGGGACGTATATATGTAGCCAAAGAAGGGATCAATGCCCAATTATCATTACCCGCTCATAATATGAGTGCCTTTAAAGATTTTTTGGACACTTATACCTTTATGAAAGACATCAGGTTGAACATAGCAGTAGAGCATGACAATAAATCTTTCCTCAAGTTGAAAATAAAGGTAAGAGATAAAATTGTGGCCGATGGGCTTAACGATAACACCTTTGACGTTACAGACATAGGCATTCATCTGAAAGCACAAGACTTTAACAATATGATGGACGATCCCGATACCATTGTCATTGATATGCGTAACCATTACGAAAGTGAGATAGGGCATTTTGACGGGGCTATCACTCCCGATGTTACTACATTCAGAGAATCGCTTCCGATTATAAATGAGCAATTGAAGGACTACAAAGAGTCTAAAAAACTACTGATGTACTGCACCGGTGGTATCCGTTGCGAAAAAGCGAGTGCATATTTCAAGCAGCAAGGCTTCAAAAACGTCTATCAGCTAGAAGGAGGCATTATTGAATATACCCGCCAAATAAAGTCAGAAGGACTGAAATCGAGATTTATAGGCAAAAACTTTGTTTTCGACAATCGCCTTGGAGAACGAATCACCGATGATGTTATAGCTCATTGCCATCAATGTGGAGAGCCTTGCGATACGCATACTAATTGTGCAAACGAAGGTTGTCATCTTTTGTTTATACAATGCTCCAAATGTGCCCAAAAGATGCATAGCTGCTGTTCCGATGCTTGCAAAAATATCGTTATACTACCTCAAGAGCAAAGAAAGATATTGCGCAAGGGCATTAAAAATGATGCGATGATTTTTAGAAAAGGGAAAGCTAAGCATCTTCTCTCAAAAAACGAATAAAGAGAACACATTTTATTCGTAACTTGTCCGGTATCTACTATTGTTCAGACCAGATCAAAGGGTACTCCTTTTTATTTATAAAACATATAAGAGCCTGTTTAAATAAAATCTAAACAGGCTCTTACAATAATATTATCTTATTGTCAACCCCTCCTTATTACCCACCACTCTAAAAGCCATCTTAAATCTTAGAGAAACTTTCCGTGGATGTATACTTGGATATATAGGTACTTACATCAAATGTTTTTTCATAAATATCAATATTACAGGCGAATGATTGGTGTGTGATAGACTTTTTCCTAAACAAATCTTAACGTAAACGTAACAAAATAGAAAAGAGGCTGTAACAACAGTGTAATAATTTTGTTGCTGTAAAAACAAGGGAATAAAATATCACTAAAAATAAAAAGATTATGAAAAAAACAATTTTGGTTTCTATAGCATTACTATCATTAAGTATTGGTGTTAGTGCTCAAAAGATTAAAGGTTCGGACACAGTATTGCCTTTATCACAAAAAGAAGCAGAAAGTTTTATGAAGGCAAATCCATCCAGAACTGTTACAGTAACAGGTGGAGGAAGTGGAGTTGGTATATCTTCACTTTTGGCAGGAACTACTGATATCGCACAAGCCTCAAGAAAAATTAAATTCTCGGAGAGACAACAGCTAAAAGATAAAGGGAAAGAGGCGAAAGAGGTAATTATCGCCTATGATGCACTTGCGGTAGTAGTACATCCTTCTAATAAAGTATCGAACTTAACTCGCGAACAACTGGAAGGTATTTTTACAGGAAAGATAACCAATTGGAAACAGGTAGGTGGAGCAGACTTAAAAATAGTTCCTTATTCACGCGAAACATCATCGGGTACTTACGAGTTTTTTAGAGAGCACGTGCTGGCAAATAAAAACTATGTAAACGGAATAATGAGCTTGCCGGCAACAGGAGCTATTATCCAGTCGGTAGGACAAACGAAGGGGGCTATCGGCTATGTAGGGCTTGCTTATCTTAATAAATCGGTAAAATCAGTGCATGTATCGTATGATGGAGGAAAGAAATTTATAGAGCCATCAGTAGCCAATGCCAAGAATAAGACTTATCCTGTTGTACGTCCTTTATACTTCTATTACGAGGCAAAATCAGAGAAAACAGTAAAACCTTTTGTTGATTATGTATTGTCAGCTAAAGGACAGAAAATTGTATCGGACGTTGGATTTATCCCTGTAAAATAACGATTTCAGAAACAAAAGGAATAACATGAAACAACTAAAACGAATATTAGAGCGGATAGTTGAAAGCATACTAACAGTTAGCGGTGCTGTAACAAGCATCGCTATACTCCTTATCGTAATATTCTTATTCAAAGAAGGATTCGGATTGTTTAATTCTCCTTCTGTCGAACATGGCTATACACTTGTTGTAAACTCTAAGAATGCAGTTAACAAATTAAATGTTCTTGAGATAAAAGAGATATTTGATTCAGAAATAACGAATTGGGCAGAGCTTGGCGGAGCAGATGAAGAAATAAAGATTTTCAGAATAGATGATATTTTTAATATGTATTCTGAAGAAGAATTTGGAGAAGATTATGCTCTACTACCACAAAAGCTAGGTGAAGTGATTGCACAGAACCCGAATATCATAGCATTTTTACCCGAAAAATACGCTCCAACAAATATGCCCGGAGTGAAGGTGATTACAACAGGGAATATTAATGTTGAGGATTTTTTTGGAGGAAAGCAATGGATGCCCACAGCAACACCTGCTCCTTTATTCGGGGTATTACCTTTGATATTGGGAACTCTACTTGTGAGTATAGTTGCTATTCTGATTGCACTTCCTTTAGGGCTCGGAGTTGCTATCTATATATCAGAGCTGGCTAATGAACGAACACGCAAGCTTATGAAACCAACAATTGAGCTATTAGCGGGAATTCCCTCTGTGGTCTATGGTTTCTTCGGCTTAGTGGTTTTGGTTCCGATTGTGCAAAAGGCTTTTCACTTACCTGTCGGCGAAACTGCATTTACAGGTAGCCTTATCCTTGCTATTATGGCATTACCCACCATTATAACTGTTGCCGAAGATGCGATGCGTAATACGCCTCGGGCTATGCGTGAAGCAAGTCTGGCATTGGGTGCTACCCATTGGCAAACTGTTTACAAAGTAGTTATTCCTTATTCGATATCGGGTATATCAGCCGCAGTTGTATTAGGTATAGGCAGGGCTATAGGTGAAACTATGGCAGTGTTGATGGTTACGGGGAACGCAGCTATAATACCACACTCTGTGTTCCAATCGGTGCGGACAATTCCTGCAACTATAGCAGCTGAATTAGGTGAAGCTCCGGCAGGAGGAGCTCATTATCAGGCTTTGTTTTTGCTCGGATGTATTCTGTTTGTGATAACTATGATTATCAGCATTACAGCTGAGGCAATTTCTAAAAAGCAATATAATAAAGGATTATAGTTATGGATAAGAAATTAAGTCAGCGCATTGCATTTATTATATTTCGTATACTGGGTATAGCAGTAGTAGGTATCCTTTTCTGGATATTAGGATTTATCATCTACAACGGTATAGGTGTTATCAATTGGGAGTTTTTAACTTCAGCTCCAACAGAAGGTATGACCTCGGGTGGAATATTTCCGGCTATCGTAGGAACTATGTATCTGATTATAGGCAGTATGATATTTGCTTTTCCATTGGGAGTAATGTCTGCTATTTATACAAATGAATATGCCGGAAACAGCTGGATTGTAAAATTCATACGCGTAATGACCAATAATCTGGGGAGTATTCCTTCCATTGTTTTTGGACTTTTCGGGATGGCTTTATTTGTAAATACGCTCGGTTTTGGCGATTCTATTATTGCCGGCTCATTAACACTTGGCTTGCTTGTTCTTCCTCTTATTATTCGTACTACCGAAGAAGCACTCAAAGCTGTACCCGATTCGTACCGTACCGGAAGCCTGGCATTGGGAGCAACTAAATTACAAACTATTCGTAGGGTTGTTTTGCCTGCTGCTCTTCCCAATATAACTACCGGTTTAATTCTGTCTATAGGGCGTGTGTCAGGAGAAACTGCTCCTATTCTATTTACGGTTGCAGCCTATTTCTTGCCTAAGTTGCCCGAAAGTATGTATGATCAGGTCATGGCATTGCCATATCATCTATATGTAATTGCCACTAGTGGTACCGATATAGAAGCGTCTCGTCCTATTGCTTACGGAACGGCATTGGTGTTGATTGTCATTGTATTGTTTATGAATATTTTAGCTACTGTTTTAAGACGTTACTTCGGCAAAAAAGTAAAGACTAATTAATTAGAATAAGAAAATGATTGAAGCAAAAAATATAGATTTTTATTACGGAGACTTTCATGCATTGAAGGGTATAAATATGAAAATGGAGGCCAATACTATTACGGCTTTCATCGGACCTTCAGGATGCGGAAAGTCTACATTCCTACGCCTTTTTAATAGGATGAATGACCTTATCGACGGAACAAGACTTACCGGAGAGTGTTTAATTGAAAATGAAAATATATACGATAAGACAGTTCAGGTAGATGAATTGAGGAAAAGAGTGGGGATGGTTTTTCAGAAACCTAATCCTTTTCCCAAATCGATATTTGAAAACGTAGCCTATGGCTTGCGCGTGAATGACATGGCTGGTAAAAAAGATTTGGAGCAGCGAGTTGAAGAGTCTCTCAAGGCAGCAGCCTTATGGGATGAGGTGAAAGATAAACTAAAGAAATCGGCATTCGAATTATCGGGAGGACAACAGCAACGTCTTTGTATTGCGAGGGCATTAGCCGTTTCTCCCTCTATCTTGTTGATGGATGAGCCGGCATCGGCTCTCGACCCGATCTCTACTTCAAAAATAGAGGAATTGATCCACAATCTTAAGAAAGACTATACAATTGTTATTGTTACTCACAATATGCAACAAGCGGCTCGGGTAAGTGATAAAACCGGATTCTTCATGTTAGGAGAATTGGTTGAATTCAGCGAGACAAAAAAGATGTTCTTGAACCCGCAAAAGCAAGAAACTCAAAATTATATAACCGGAAGATTCGGTTAAGAAGGAGGTTGAATTAAAATTAGTTTCTTAAAATTACTATTAAAAGAAGAAAGAGATGAATATGATGAAACATACAGAACGGGAAATGTTAGCTCTGAGAGAAGAGGTAAACCAGATGTGGAAGTTGGTTATATCTCAGTTAGAAAAAGCAAAACAATCTTTTCTTAATGGAGATGTAGAGCTTGCCCGTGAGATTGTAAGCCGTGAGAAGCGCGTGAATGCATTCGAGCTGAAAATAGATAGCGATTGTGAAAACTATATTGCTCTCTACAGTCCTGTGGCTGTAGACCTAAGGCTGATCTTATCACTCATAAAGATTAGTAGCACGTTGGAACGTATTGGTGATTTCTGTGATGGAATAGCCCGATATGTGATCGATGATGACTGCAATAAGCCGGGCTCACAATTGTTGGAAGAGTTGCAATTAGAAAGAGTATTCGATGTACTGATAGGAATGCTTTCGGATGTATTTGTAGCTCTCGAGTCGGAAAATACAAAAATAGCGGGTAAAATATTAGCCAAAGATGAAGAGGTAGACAATATCTATCGCAATGCCATAGATGTATTGACTGTCTATTTGGAAAATAACCCTACTTTTATATATTGCGGTTTGAAACTTTTATTGCTTATTCGCAAGTTGGAACGCATTGGAGATCATTGTAGTAATATCGTAGAAGAGATTGTCTTTTATGTTGATGCCAAAGTTCTTAAACACTCGGGTAAAATAGGAAAAATCGAAAAAAAAGATGAGTAATTTCTTGAATAGCTTATCTTTGTAAAGAGTAAATACAGAATGTATGGGAAATAAGATTCTGATCGTTGATGACGAGAAAGACATTTGCGAGATATTAGAATTCAATTTAAGCAACGAAGGCTTTGACGTTGAATTAGCTTATTCGGCAGAAGAAGCCCTTAAGAAATTGAACCCCGATTTTTCTCTTATCCTCCTTGATGTGATGATGGGCGGAATGTCGGGCTACAAAATGGCGGAAAAGCTGAGGAAAGAAGGCAATAATATTCCTATTGTTTTCTTAACGGCCAAAGATACCGAAAATGATATGCTTACTGGTTTCTCGGTGGGAGGAGATGATTATATTTCGAAGCCATTCTCTATAAAGGAAGTCATTGCTCGTATCAAGGCAGTGGTAAAAAGACTGGAAGTCAAAAAGAATCCAAAAGAGTCAACTACTGAGTTAACCTTTGCCGGTATTGTGATCAATATGGACAAAAAAGAATTAACTGTGGATGGAGAAAAAGTAGCACTTACAAAAACCGAGTTTGAGATACTTGCCTTATTGGCAACAAATGTAGATAAGGTGTTTTCTCGTGAAGATATTATTCAGACTGTATGGCGTGAAACTCCTTATATTACAGAGCGGACTGTGGATGTGCATATTGCCCGCCTGAGGAAAAAAATGGGAGAATACTCCTCACTTATCACCAATCGTTCGGGTTATGGTTATAGATTTAATATAGGAGAATAATGAAGCTGACTTATAAGCAACGATTATTTTTATACTTTGCTATTATTTTCACTCTATTTACTGCTGGAATCTTTGTGTTCGAGCAGTCGAGGGAGCGGAGGTTGAGAACTGAAGCATTGGAAGAAAAATTGGATGCTTATGCCGAAATCATTAACTCTAGTCATGGCTTCCTGTCTCTGGATAGCCTCGAACAGCTTCTTCCTTCAAATATACGCCTGACCTTAATCGATAATGACGGGAATGTATTGTACGACAACTCTGTAAAAGATGTGCATACTCTCGAAAATCATACAATGCGCCCCGAAGTACAAGCTGCAATAGCAAAAGGACGAGGAAGTAATATAAGAATGTCTGCTTCTCTCAACAAGGAATATCTATATTATGCAAAGAAAATAGGCAACGGTTATGTTCGGGTAGCCCTTCCGTATGATATCCAAACACGTCGTTTTTTGGAGCCTGATAATTTATTTTTGTATTTCATCCTTGCATTTTTCTTTATTATACTCATTCTGCTGAATGCCATAACAAACCGTTTTGGAAAATCCATCAGGCAGCTTCGAGATTTTGTAATGACTTCAGATAGTGATAAGCTTCCGAAGCTTGATTTTCCGAATGATGAATTGGGGCAAATAAGTACCAAGCTTGTAGAAAATTACAAACAGCTAAGAAGAAGCCAAAAGCGAATAGCTCTCGAACGAGAGAAGCTATTGCAACACGTTCATTCATCCGAAGAGGGAATTTGTTTCTTTTCTGCAGATAGGAATGTTGAATTTTATAATGGGCTATTTATTCAATATCTCAACACAATTTCGAGTGAACCGAACAGCAACCCCAAAGAAATATTTTCAGATAGTGCTTTTGATGAACTCAATGACTTTCTGTCGCACGAAGATAAGGAAGAAAATTATTTTGAGATACATATCAGAAAGCATGGAAGACTATTTATTCTGCGGTTGAATATATTCGAAGACCGTAGTTTTGAGATCGTACTGAATGACATGACAGAGGAAGAAAAAACCCGATTACTGAAACAGGAAATGACAAGCAATATAGCACACGAATTGCGCACACCTGTAACAAGCATGCGGGGATATCTTGAAACAGTCCTTGTACAATCGGCTTTAGACGAAAATAAGAAGCAGCACTTTATAAGCAAGGCTTACAATCAGACGATCATCCTTTCGGAATTGATCGGAGATATGAGCCTCATAACTAAAATAGAAGAGGCTCCAACTTCTTTCCGAAAAGAAGAAGTGAACATTTATCAGTTGCTTAATGAATTGAATGACGATCTTGCGACAGCTTTGCAGAGCAAAAATATAGTAATGACAACCAATAATATTCCTGAAGGTTTGGCGATAAACGGGAATAGGAGTTTGTTATATTCCATCTTTCGTAATTTGGTGGATAATACCATTCGCTATGCAGGAGAAGATGTAACGATATGTGTAAGTGTATACAACGAAGACAAAGACTATTATTACTTTTCATTCTACGATACAGGGGTAGGGATCTCTGATGAAAAACATCTGAAACGCTTATTCGAACGCTTCTATAGAGTCAACGAAGGTCGTACACGTGATACAGGAGGCTCCGGCTTAGGGCTCTCTATCGTTAAGAATGCCATCGCGTTTCACAATGGTTCTATTATCGCAAAGAATAGAAAAGAAGGAGGCTTGGAGTTCTTATTCAAGCTAAAAAAATAGAATACCTGAACCATCACTTATAATCTCTTTGTCATCCTGAGGGAAACGAAGCATCTTTAGAGCCAGACTCAAAATAGATTCTTCACTTCACTCAGAACAACAAAAGATATTTCAGTTTATCCGTTTACTTTTTTATAATCTGCAAGGAATGTGGCTAATCCACTATCTGTAAGAGGATGTTTTAGTAATCCTTTGATTGCAGACAACGGGCAAGTAGCAACGTCAGCCCCTACCTCAATACACTGTATAATATGTTGAGTACTGCGGATAGATGCAGCCAACACCTGAGTAGACATATCATAAGTAGTATACATATCTACAATCTTACTTACCAACTCGATGCCATCACTTGAAATATCATCAAGGCGCCCAACAAATGGAGATACATAGGTAGCCCCAGCTTTTGCTGCTAATAAAGCCTGACCAACTGAAAATACCAATGTGCAATTCGTGCGGATTCCTTTCTTCGTGAAATATTTAATCGCCTTGATTCCATCCTCTATACAAGGAACTTTCACAACAATGTTTTTGTGTAAAGCCGCAAGCTCTTCACCCTCGCGTATCATCCCTTCATAATCCGTTGAAATCACTTCTGCGCTGACATCTCCATCTACAATTTTGCAGATTTCCAGATAATGATTCCGTTGATTTCCTACTCCTTTTATTCCTTCCTTTGCCATAAGGGACGGATTGGTGGTTACTCCGTCTAATACTCCTAAATTGTTAGCTTCGCGGATTTGATCCAAATTCGCTGTGTCGATAAAGAATTTCATGATATGTTATTATATTTATGAATACTATCCTCTAATATCCGAATATATTTTAATTAAAACAAATCAGATAGTCTGTTTGTTTCCACTCTCCATATGCTTTATACCATCTTAATATATAGACAGATATAATTCTTTTGCACTCTGTTGAAAAGATTGTTTAGCAGATCGTTGCCATATGAGATAATACCTATTACTTTTGCAATCTCATTCAGGTTTATCTCAACAAAACGCTATGGCTATATCTAAACACTACTGGTATCATACTATTGCTATTCTCACAGTAATTGTTTGGGGTACTACCTTTGTTTCCACAAAGGTTCTTATAGGTTATGGATTATCTCCTTCCGAAATTCTTATTTATCGCTTCCTGTTGGCATATATAGGTATTTGGTTTGTCTGCCCGAAAAGGCTTTTTGCTAAATCTGTTAAAGATGAGCTTCTGTTTGTTGCCGCCGGACTATGTGGGGGCTCCCTCTATTTTGTATTCGAAAATACGGCACTGCAAATAACGCTGGCATCCAATGTATCTCTTATTATATGTACCTCTCCTATATTTACTGCCTTTCTTTCCTACTTGATGTACCGAAAGGAAAAATTGAAAGCATCCCTTATATTTGGTTCTCTCACAGCTCTGCTTGGGGTTGGCTTGGTTGTTTTCAATGGTAGCTTTATATTGCAGATCAATCCTCTAGGTGATATTCTGACAATACTGTCTGCCCTGTCGTGGGCTTTTTATGGGATTGTATTGCGCAAGGTCAACGGGCGTTATTCAACACTTTTTATTACTCGTAAGGTATTTATTTATGGTATAATCACCATGCTTCCTTTTCTTGCTTTTAGCCCTTCATCCCTTCATCCTGAATTGCTTGTGCAGCCTGTTATTATTGCTAACCTGTTGTTCTTAGGGCTGATCGCTTCACTGCTTTGTTTTATAGCATGGAACACAGCTGTAAAAGAACTTGGTATTGTACAGACATCCAACTATATCTACTTTGTACCGCTGGTAACATTGCTTACTTCTGCCATTGTAATAGATGAACATATTACATTGGTTGCTCTTCTAGGGTCTGTGTTTATTCTATTCGGTGTATATGTTGCCGAGAAAGGGTTCAGATTTGGTTTGAAGAAAAAGGCCACATAAGAAAATATATTTTCAGCCCTTGAGTATTCTCTTTAAGTAGGATATATCTAATAGATTCACAGTTTCAAAAGTTCCTTTATAAAACACTCCCCAGTTGTTGAAAACACAAGGCAGCTCTTTTCCCTTTTGCAGCGTATCCACTTGAATGAATGACACCGGGACATTGTTGGTTTCGCAATACTCTTTTGTCATCTCAATACTCTGATAGACATAGGGACATTGCATATCATAATAAATTGTAAGCTCTTTATTTGCTATTTTCAGGCTCTTGGCATTTTGTGCAAACTTTGGTGTTGTCCCGTCAAGAGAAAGTGCCAGTAATTCATATCCATTGTCGGTCGTATCAACAACCTCGAACCCAAATCTTTTTGCAAATGATTGGTCAGAGAGCCACGATTTTTGTTTTTGCGCTCCGAGCATGCAAATGCCCGATTTGCCCTTTTTCTTTGCATCAGCCAGGCAATACTCCATCAGCGATCTTCCATAACCTTTTCCTTTGTAATTGCCTAAAACCCACAAGCAATATACATAGTAATAGTTGTCGCCGATTATGGGAACCCAAGCCGTTTCCAATGGGGCATATTCAATAAAAACGGTAGCTTTTGCATTTAGTTTTCTAAAGACATGGCCCTCAGTCAGTCTGTCTGAGAGCCATTGTCTTTTTGCTTCAATACCTTGATGAGTCTTTTTACTACGGATAATGCAGCATAAGTGCTCATCGGTAAGGTTTTCTGTTGTTAAGTTTACAAAATCATCAATCATCTGCTTTTGTTTCAAACTAACATATATCTCGTCTTATTTCAGTCCGTCTTTTTTAGCCTTCATTGATGAATAGCCCAGATAGAATATGATTACCGCATACATCAACAATGCCAGCCATTGTGAACCGGCAGAGTCTAGCCACTCTTTGTCAACAAGATCAACTCCTCCGAAACGTAAGGTTGCGCTAACAACTCCCATCAAAGCACCTCCGGCAATGAATCCTGATGCCAATAATGTTCCTTTGTCCAATCGTGCCGAATTTAATGCTTTATCTTTGCTACGACTGCCTACATACCAGTTTACTGCACCACCAACCAATAGCGGCACATTCAGTTGAAGCGGAATAAACATTCCTAAAGCAAAGGCAAGAGCTGGTACTCTAAAGAATGTAAGCAATAGAGCGATCAATGCACCAATGCCATATAGTATCCATGGCGCACCTGTACCCGACATTAGTGGGTCTATAACGGCAGCCATTGCGTTAGCCTGTGGAGCTACAAGAGCACCCTCTCCGGTAAAGCCGTACGTATCGTTCAATATGATCATTACTCCTCCTACTGTTGCAGCAGAAACGAGTGTTCCTAGAAACTTCCACGATTGTTGTTTAGCCGGAGTCGTTCCCAGCCAATAACCGATCTTTAGGTCGGTTATAAATCCACCCGCCATAGACAGGGCCGTACATACCACCCCTCCCATAATCAAAGCTGCTACCATACCCGAAGTACCTTTTAGTCCTACTGCCACCATGATAACTGAAGCAAGGATAAGGGTCATCAGTGTCATCCCCGAAACAGGGTTTGTTCCCACTATGGCAATCGCATTGGCAGCTACGGTGGTGAATAAGAAAGCAATTATCGCTACCACCAGAATAGCTATGACAGCGTAGAACAGATTGTGCATTACACCCAGATAGAAGAAAATGAATGTTGCAAGCAAAGCGACTATTACTCCGATAGAAATTATTTTCATGGGGAGATCAAGCTGAGTGCGCTTATCTATTTTCGATGCATCTTTATTACCTCCTTTAAACTCTTTAGAAGCAAGTCCTACAGCACTTTTGATAATAGGCCATGACCGAATGATCCCGATTATACCTGCCATTGCAATACCTCCGATACCAATATGGCGTGCCATAGATGAGAATATCACCTCAGGGCTGGCTGATGCTATTCCGTCAATAAGCCCTCCTCCCGGCAAATAAGGAGCAGGATTTAACATTTGCAGTGTCGTATCTCCTAATAATGGCAGAAGAGGAACAAGTACAAACCAAACCAATGCAGAGCCGGCACAGATGATAGCTGCGTATCTTAGTCCTACGATATATCCCAAGCCGAGAACAGCTGCTCCAACATTAACGCTGAATAGCATCTTCACTTTATTGGCTAAAGTCTCACCGTAAGGGATCACACGTGATGTGAAGGTTTCGCCCCATGTACCGAATGTGGCTATAACAAAGTCATAAAGTCCTCCGATCAGCCCGGCTATAATAAGGGGCTTGGCCTGATCTCCTCCCTTTTCGCCCGATACTAGTACTTGTGTAGTGGCGGTAGCCTCGGGGAAAGGATATTTTCCGTGCATATCGGAAACAAAGTATTTACGGAAAGGAATAAGGAACAAGATTCCTAAAATACCTCCGAGCAACGAACTAAGAAACACCTGAAAGAAATCGACCGAAATATCGGGATATTTAGCTTGCAGGATGTAAAGTGCAGGCAGGGTGAATATAGCTCCGGCTACAATAACCCCGCTACTTGCCCCAATGGATTGTATTATGACATTCTCACCAAGTGCGTTTTTACGCTTGGTGGCGCTCGATAGCCCTACGGCAATAATAGCGATAGGAATAGCGGCTTCGAATACTTGTCCTACTTTCAGACCCAGATAGGCTGCTGCAGCACTAAACAAAACGGCCATCAGCAGTCCCCACATAACCGACCATGGCGTAACTTCTTTGTATTGCTTATTGGGAGACATTATGGGGTTGTACTCTTCTCCCTCTTTGAGCTCATGAAAAGCGTTTTCAGGTAATCCGCTTATCTTGTCTTCATTTTCTGTTTTCACGGGCTAACTATTTTTTTGTTACAAATTTCTTCTGAAAGTATTACAGATACAAATCTACATTATTTTTTACAGTTATGAAAAAGAACTTATTCCAACATCTTTTTTATTTCCAACATCATAAAGTTTAAAAAGTGACAAAATACGATTTTTATACGATAATCTTATATACTTGTTAAGTGTCACATTATAATGTTATTACTTACTTTTTTGAGAATAAAAGGTGACAAAAGTGACACTTTTTAGCCTGTTTTTATCTGTCACCTTTTTGTCCTGATCAGTAACTGATATAAGATAAATTATGGATTATAAAACACAGTCTGTTTTATTTGCAAGAGGTTGTTCATGTCGTTTAGGATGACAGTGCAACAAGTGATTTCTTCAACTACAGATTAAAATCCCATACCAAGCTCAAACATTAGCCTGTTGGCATCGCTCGAACCAAAATAAGAGAATTTACCTGTGAACTTACGCAGTAATGTTAGCCAGAATCCTCCTCCATAAGAGGAATGCCACTTTTGTGAAACATCGTCAGGATACCATACACGTCCATGATCTACTCCAACAAACACTCCATAGTTAAGCGGAGTGAGTGGATTGTTCAGCCGTCCCATATCAAGCCGTATATCCGAGTACTGATAGAATGAATGACGACCGATGAAGCGGTTACTCCGATATCCTCTCAGTTCGGTTGTTGCTGCCTGAAAGAAATCATATTTGTCAGAGAACAGGCTCTTTCCTTTAAGTAGAGTAGCAAAAGTAATTCTGTCTGTTAGTTTAAGATTCAAACCGAATTCTCCTGTTGTATAAGCAAAATTACGCTCGGGTTTGGTTACGTTCACAGTCCATCCCGACGAAACGGAGAACTTGACAGACGAAACAAAAGATTGCATTTTCTTATTGAACTCATACGCCGCGCCAAGATCAACAAAGTATTTGGTAGAGAATATCGAGTTGTCATCATCGTAGAATGTATTGATGAAGCGATCACGATTTTTAGGGTTTTTCACTTGATACGATTCTATGGAAGTATAGATGTTGAATGTCTGGTCTTTGTTGATATTGTAATAGAAAGACGGCTTTAACATGTACTTTTTGATATTAACACGATTGTAGTTCTTGTTCTCATTTTTATAACCATCCGTGTTGTTGCCGAACCCGAAGAAGTTGCTAAAATAAGAAGGGCTACCCACCAGAGCCAATACGTGCAGGCTTTTTTTCTCATCATAGCTTGGAAAAATTCCCTGATATATAAATCCATTGTTTAAATCGTAGCTTATCTGATGTCTTCGTGTATAAGGAGCTCGCCTAAAGCCGTATACGGTGTACGAAAAGGATGTCCCGAGATTCAAACCTAAATCGGAGTCATAGATTCCTATCGGAGTCACAGAAAGTGATGTATGTCTCAATCGCTGATAGTCATACTCCAACGCACTTTCGTCGTTAGGGATAATTACTTTTGCATTGTTGATGGCTTTTAGCTGTTCTTTCTCTGACTTCGACTCGTAAATAAATACGTTATTCCCTTGTTTTACCTCATAGTCGTTATTATCGTTACCTCCAATAAGTAAGATTGCAATATTTCTTCTTCGTTTATTTACCTCGAAGCTGTCTTCACCTCCTAGTCCGTATAGCCATATTTCTTTTGTCCGTTTTGGCGAATATTTTTTGTCGAAAGTGAGCTTATTCGTGTTTTTATCAAAGATGCGTATGTGCAATTCCTTTCCATTCTGATCTATTACAAACTTCTCGCTTCTATCTGTACCCGTTATAACCGGATTCTTTTGTAGAGTAGTATAATATTTCAAAGCGATATCCTCCAGATTTTTTCTTCTGGCTTTAAGTCTTTCTTTTAGTTTGTTGATATCCTCATTTTGCATTTCCTTCGGTAGCGCAGAAAACGCATTGTCTATATCTCTATCTGTTAAGTCTAATTTTAACATTCGTGCTTGCTCTTGCCAATCTTCGGCTGTGCTTCTTTGTGTAATTGCAATATCGAGAGGCTGAGCCAGTGTATTTATTTTCTTGATATTTTTTATATGAGCTTCATAGTTGGTAATAAAGCCGACACCCAGCATTCCTAATAGGCCTTTAAAGAGAAAGCCGTCTACTTTCGAGAAGGCATGGCTTCTGTCTATCACCTGAGGTTGATATACAACAGAATCACCTTTCGGAGTTGATATCCAGTACCAGTTTTCCGATACTTTGTTCCAATCGCCGATAAGCATATCAAACAATCGCATCTTGATATATAAGTCCTGATCTACTGATGTAGGATTTGTACTGTGCAGGCTATCTATTAATGTCTCTACATTGGTGAGGATTTTTTTATTCTTCAAAGCGGGTAGCTCTGATATACTCACGAGTTTATTCTTTAGTTGATTATCGTCTATAATCGTGTCCGTTCCATCGTCAAGCATGTAGTAAATACGGGTATTCATCGAACAAATATTTGCCGACCTTGCCAGCTTTTCCGACACAAGAAACATATATGGATGAACGATTGTATACGCTTCAGTAATAAAATCATCCAGATATGTATCTTTAAAATCTTCATGATGATATACATCTCTGAAAAATTTGGACTCCAAAAAGCTTGAAGAACCGCCAAGTGGCTTTAGCATAAATAGCTGGTCTCGTTTGTTCTTCAGAATAAACGCATGAAGCATCGGGCGTTCGCTGATAATGGATAACCCTCCATAAGATGAATCTAAAGACGCTGCTTTGGCTGTGATGGGTTTGTAGTATACGTCTCTGTAATGTTTTCCCCACGCCCAGGTGTAAAACGAATTGTGCTTTTTCTTTTCGTTAGAATAGATAGGCTTTTCTATATTTTGCCCAATGCGCACAGGTATAGAATCATCCGCATTATCTTGTGCCAATACATTTAGCGAAGTAAAGTTTAAGCAGATAAAGCTGAATATTGTGATGTAATATTTCAGGAGTGGTTTAAGCAATATTTTACAGTTTATTTCTGGTGTAATAATGTTTTGTTGTAGAGTATCGGTGTAAATGTAATTAAAAAAACGAAAAGCAAACTCAATTTACTTTAATTCTCTTATTACTTTACATGGATTGCCTGCTGCAAGACAATTTGCAGGAATCGATTTTGTGACCACACTTCCTGCTCCGATAGTAGTATTGTCGCCAATAGTTACACCGGCAAGTATAATAGATCCCCCGCATATCCATACATTGGAACCGATAGTAACCGGAGCCGAATCTATTTTCCAGAACGAAGGCGCAGCATTCTCATCGGTATTGTAAGATAAGCGTTCATTCGGATTTACAGGATGTGAAACAGCGTATATCTGTACATTGGGACCTATACCTATATTATTCCCGATTGTTATTTTGTTGCAATCAAGAAACACACAATTCATATTGATTTCGCAATTGTCTCCAATATGGATATTTTCACCATAATCGACATAAAAAGGTGCAGTAATCCAAACGTTTTCTCCTTTCGATCCAAGGATCTGACCGAGCAATTTATCTAGCGTTTCTTTATCCTCGCTTGCTGTTTGGTTATATTGCTGTGTTAGTTTTTTTGCCAAATGCCAGCGTGTAATTAATTCGGTATCTCCCGGATCATAATATTCGCCTGCCAGCATTTTCTCTTTCTCTGTTTTCATTTTGTATATTTTATAGACCTGTTAAAGTGATGATTAATAACCCTACGCATACAGCGGTGATCGTAGCCACCAGCCCCGGAATCATAAACGAGTGATTGAGTACCCATCGTCCGATGCGGGTTGTTCCTGTGCGGTCAAAATTGATAGCAGCCACTACTGTTGGGTAGTTGGGTAAGAAAAAGTACCCGTTGACTGTAGGGAACAATGCGATAAGCATCCAGGGCGATATACCCAGAGCAATACCTAATGGCATCAATGCCCGTACGGTTGCTGCTTGGCTGTATAATAAAATAGACATAACAAATAAGGCGACACCAAATATCCAGGGCATGGAGGTAACAACCCCTTCTATAGAAGCACGAAGTTGCTCCATATTGCCGTTGATAAAAGTATCTCCCATCCATGCAATACCAAAGATGGCAACTACCGCTTGCATTCCTGCAACGAATACAGACCCCTGAGCCGCTTTTATCCCATCAGTACGGGTTAAGAGCAGAATGAGTGCAGCAGCCGAAAGCATCAGTATCTCTATAATGATGGGCATATTCAGCGTTTTACCTCCTATCTGCCTTAACCCATCTATAGATCCGAAAAGAATAATAAGAACGGTAGCCAATATAAAGATAAGGACAGATAACCCTGCTTTACTTTTTAGACTATATTTTTTTTTGTCAGAGACTTTATCTTGGCTGAACATTCCTGCATCGAGGCGTTTAAGATATTCGGGGTCTTCATGCAATTCTTTTCCCATGCGCATACTCACGAATGCACCAAGCAATACTCCTATCAGGGTTGAGGGTATGCTTATCATTAGAATGTTGAGTAAGGATATATTGTATCCGGCGAGCATACTCAATAGGGCAACCGTTGCCGCAGAGATTGGGCTGGCGGTTATAGCTTGCTGCGAAGCGATTACGGCGATTGACAGAGGTCGCTCGGGGCGTATTTTCGTTTCTCGTGCTACTTCGGCTATCACCGGCAGTACGGAGTAGGCGACATGTCCTGTTCCGGCTACGAATGTGAATAGATATGTGACGATTGGGCTGAACAGTGTGATCCGTTGGGGGTGTTTACGCAGAAATTTTTCGGCAAGGGATACCATAAGGTCGAGCCCGCCTGCTGCCTGCATACAGCCCGCTGCTGCTATCACAGCGACTATCATCAGCATTACGTCGATAGGAGGGGAGGTTGGCTCCAGGCCAAACCCGAAGACCAGAATAGCCAATCCGAGACCACCCATCACTCCAAGGCCGATACCTTGCAAACGCGCGCCTACAATGATTGCGGCAAGTATAAAAAGAAACTGAATCAGCATATATTGCGATCAAAATGTTTAAAATATAACGACAAAAATAGATGATTGTTTTTGTCTGTCATAATTTTAAGCGCATGGATGTATATGAAGGCTCTACAAAACCTAATTTTTTATATAGTTCCTTACCGTCATCTGTTGCGTACAGATCGATAGAAGAAACGCCTTTCTGTCTTGCTTCATTTATGATCTTCCCAATAACTTGTGAAGCAATGCCCTTGCGCCTGAATTCAGGATAAGTAACAACATTTAGCAATGTACCTGTCAATCCTGTAATAAAAGAAGGGTTTGCAGGCCTTTCTTGTATGATGAGGAATGCGGCAGATGCTATTTTGCCTGTTGGATGTTTAGCTATCACAGCTATGAAATCTTCCAACGGAATATGTTTTGCCAAATACACTTTTAGTTGAGCCCGGATATCCTTTTCGTTCTGATCTGATAAACGTCCCTGATCCATTGTCAAGAAATCAATCCGAAGTCGGATCAGATCGTCAATATCATCCAAAGTTGCTTTGTAAATATTCATTATTGTTGTTGCTAAAAAAATTATATCCCGATTTATCTTTCTAACTTTTTATAGATGAAGATTCTCTTTTACAAAACCATATATACTTTGCTTATCTCCGATAATCCACAAAATATCTCCTGTAGAGAAGGTTGTATTTGCCGGAGGATTGATTTTAACTGTTCCTTTACTCTCAAATCCCACGACAAAGCATTTCTTTTCTTTGCCCATTTCCGATTCGTATAGGCTTTTGTTGTTCAGAACAGAATTTTCTTCCACGATGAGGGATATACATTTGATGTTAGAATGCGGATCATTGTCTTGCTGCTTAGAGAATTCGTGTATTGTCCGCAAAGTACTCTTGAACATTGTTATGCAATTCTTCATAGTCATCAGGCGGTCAATATTCATAATGTTTCCGGCCACTAAGAGCAGGTCGCCGGATTCTAGTACAAAGTCTCCGTTCGGAAAATATAGATCTTCTTCGCCTCTGCGTACTGTAATAATGATCAGATCGTATCGTTGCCTGAAGTCGGTATCCTTAAGCATTTTATGCTCATATTCAGAACCGGGTTCCAGTTTGAATTTCCCTACATACAGGTTGCTTTCTATCCAGTTTGTATTGTCGAGATCGTAAACGACTACTCCTCCGTTCTGCTTTAGGGAATTTCTTCGTCTTTCTTCCAATATCCTCTGGTTAAAGTTTACTACAAACCTGTATTCTATTTTCCAATACAGCTTGAGCAGGTGCTTCGATTGTATCACAAGGAAGATAAGCACGCCTGCAATCAGTACCGATACCCAAATAGGGATGGTTAGAAACAGCCATAAGAGAACATAGATAAAAGCATAAGCAATGATAAATCGAAGTAGTATTAACGAAGATAGTATAATTCTGTTTTTTACACTTCGTTGCCAAAGTTTCAATATCAGGTAAGGCTGTTGCCCTCCTCTATAGACAAGCCCTTTGAGAATTGGAGAGATAGCCAGAAAAGTGATTACAAGGCAAATAATATTTCCCCAAGGTTCTGCTATATGTTCGTTGATAAATGGAGCGATGAAGCTCGATGTAACGATAATAGCACCAATACATAATGATATGAAAACAATTACATTCGATATGTAATTAGTTAGAAATACACTCCAGTCACTTTGATTTTTAGGATTTTCAAGCCTTTCGTCCTTTTCAAGTATTTTCTGCCTCCATGAGTCGGGTATGGTTTTCATCATCCAATTATAAAAAGGAATGCTTGCAGCCATAAGGTATGGAGTAGTAAACGTAGTAAGTATAGAAACGGCAATAATGATAGGGTAAATAAAATTGTCGGCCAATTGATAGGCTATCGCCGAGCTTGCCACGATAAAAGCAAACTCGCCAACCTGAGCCATACTGAATCCCGACTGGATAGATACTAACATAGATTCGCCGGATAAGCGTGCTCCTACAGCAGTGAATATTATTTTTCCTAATAAAACGGCCAATGTAATTATAATTACACTCACGAAGTTCTCTTGTATTACGGTAGGATTCATCATCATACCCACCGAAACAAAAAAGACGGCTCCGAAAAAGTCTTTTATCGGTTTGGTGAGGGTTTCTATTTTCTCGAGCTTTATTGTTTCTGCTAAAATAGATCCCATGATAAATGCGCCCAATGCCGAAGAAAGTTCAACCTCTGTAGCAAAGACTACCATACCTAAACACAAGCCTAAGGAAATGATAAGCAGTGTTTCATCATTGAGCCATTTTTTTGCTTTTTTGAGAAAGGTAGGTATAAGGAAGATACCACATACAACCCACACGACCATAAAGAAGATCAGTTTCCCTAAACTGAGCAACATTTCGGTGCCTTCAAAGTGGCGGCTTACGGCAATCGTTCCCATAAATACCATGACGAGGATGGCAAAAAGGTCGTCAAATATAAGTATGCCGAAAACTACTTCTGTAAAACGTTTGCCTCTATATTTTGGGTCTTCGAATCCTTTTACGATAATAGTAGTGGACGATAAACAGAGCATACAGCCCAGTATAAGGCTGTTCCATGTACCCCATCCGAGCCATAGCCCGATAAAGTAACCGGATACACCGAGCCCTATGGCAATCATGATGAGTGTTATAAATCCTGTCTTTCCATTACTGATGAGTTTCTTGAAGCTAAATTCAAGCCCCATACCAAATAAGAGGAATATAACACCAATCTCTGCCCAGATATTTATATTTTCAGCATCCGTAACTGTAGGGAAAAAACTGGAGTGGGGCCCTGTCAAGAATCCTGCAACTATATATCCTAATACTAAAGGTTGGTTTAACCATTTGAATATGATGGTTATTATTCCCGCAATTATCAATATAAAAGCTAAATCGCTAATTATGGATGGTAAATGAGTCATTATGTTTATTTTATATGTGAACTAGAACTTTCTTTTTAGACAAAACTGTTTCATGTGGATAGTTTATTTATCTACAAATGAATGCTCTATATAATCTATTATTTGTGAATATAATTTAACCCTTCGGTAATCCTAGCAATTAGGAAATGGTTAAAAATACAGTATTTCACGCTTTTATGGGTATAAATTTAATAAAAATTGTCGGAACTTGGACATTCTTTTTTTGTTGAATGGGATTTTTAATACTGCAAACAGCTGCTATTTTGTATTCTTTTATAATTCATTAGGTTGACTTTTTGTTCTTATAATCAATTGTTTAAATGTATCTTTGGTAGTGTGTCCGGATATATTCTATTATTCTTTCA
Source organism: Dysgonomonas sp. 37-18 (assembly GCF_001899125.1). Taxonomy (NCBI): domain Bacteria; kingdom Pseudomonadati; phylum Bacteroidota; class Bacteroidia; order Bacteroidales; family Dysgonomonadaceae; genus Dysgonomonas; species Dysgonomonas sp. 37-18. Next base: position 81,949 of record NZ_MKVC01000041.1, read on the forward strand.
TTAATTATTTAGAGAATATCTATAAATATACTACTTTTGCACCTTAAATTAAAAATGAGGTAAACGACGTTTTACCATCAGTATATGTGCCAATGCGTACGCTACAAGAGCTTGTAAACACGGAAGACCCGGGTTGGCCGATTGTAAAAAAATGGATTGATCAGGCCAAAAACAAGGTGGAAATTCTGCCTTGCGAGCGTCAACGAGCCGAAAAAAGTCTGATACACACACAAGTTACCACACGCTCTCTGATGGGAGCAATTATCTACGAAACAGGCGGGCTATTAATCGAAAATGGATGGATTCGTATTCTTGGATCAGGTAGTGATCGTATGAAAAGAACTCTTCCCGACTGGAATATGGGTAAATCTTTTTCTGAATTTGGAGAACCTGCTCCATATTTATTGGTTGCAGACGATGCCATCGGTGGGTTTTATGCAATTAACGGAGGTTTTTTTGGAGAAGACACCGGAAACCTGTACTACTTTGCTCCCGATATGCTTCAATGGATTCCTTTGGAAATGGAATATAGCCAGTTTCTTTTATTCTGCTTCGAGACAGATATGGATGAATTTTATCCCGGTATGAGGTGGGATGGCTGGCAACAGGATGTAATGCATCTGCGCCCTGACTATGCATATAGTTTTTTCCCTTTTTTGTGGACTGAAGAAGCTAAAGACATCAATACTATAGAAAGAAATGCTATTCCGATTGAAGAAGTATATAGCTTCAATATGGAATCGATGAATATAAAAGGTTAATAATCAAAAAAGAAGGAGGCTCAAATGGAAATGACAGAAAATGAGGTTGATAAATTTATCCAACCGATTCGCAAAACAGATCTTATTTATCAGATAGAAGATAATCCTCCATTTAAAGAGGCTGTCTTTGCCGGTCTACAGCACCTTTTGGCTATATTTATAGCTATCATAACTCCTCCGCTGATTATTTCCCAGGCTCTAAATTTTACTGTCGAAACAACAGGGTTTCTTGTTTCTATGGCTTTATTGGCATCGGGTATATCTACATTTATACAATGCCGTAAGTTTGGCCCCGTAGGTTGTGGCCTGCTTTGTATACAAGGAACAAGTTTCTCCTTCATTGGTGCGCTTACCGCTAGTTTTGCCGCCAAAGGTGATATGGGCGAAGCTGCTATACTTGCCGCTATATTCGGAGTATGTATTGCCGCATCACCTGTGGAAATGATAGTTAGCCGATTACTTAAATATACAAAAAAGATTATCACTCCCCTTGTTTCAGGTATAGTGGTTACAATGATAGGACTTTCTCTTATAAAAGTAGCTATTATTTCTTGTGGAGGAGGTTTCAATGCTATGAGTGTTGAGGGTGCAAGATCATTTGGCAGTATGCAGAACTTAGGTTTGGCAGCTCTTGTTCTTGTTTCTATACTTGTATTGAACAGTATAAGAAATAAATATATCCGCATGAGCTCTATTATCATAGGTATTATCATAGGATATGTGACTGCTTATTTTATGGGCTGGATAGATTTCTCTAAGATGGGAGCGATAGGGGTAATAACAATTCCTCAGCCGTTTAAATACGGTTTGGGCTTTGACTTGTCTGCATTCATCGCCGTTGCTCTTATCTACTTTATAACTTCGATAGAAGCTTATGGTGATATTACTGCCAACTCGATGATTGGTGGAGAACCTATTGAAGGTCCTAAATTTATGAAACGTGTACAAGGAGGCGTATTGGCCGATGGTATAAATTCTGCTTTAGCAGGAGTGCTCAACTCTTTCCCGAATTCAATATTTGCTCAAAATAATGGTTTGATACAGTTGACAGGTGTTGCCAGTCGTCGTGTAGGTTATTATATTGCCGCATTTCTGGTTATTCTGAGTGCTTTCCCTTTTGTTGGAGGTATATTCTCTATTATGCCTGAGCCTGTATTGGGTGGAGCTACACTTTTGATGTTCGGAACAGTAGCTGCATCAGGTGTGCGTATTATTGCTTCTCAGGATATCGACAGAAAAGCAATACTTGTACTTGCAGTAAGCTTTGCATGTGGGCTGGGAGTTGAACTAGTACCTAATATTCTTTCGCAGATGCCTGCTACCATAAGCGGTATTTTCTCGTCCGGTATTACTACAGGAGGTGTAGTTGCTATAATCGCTAATGTTGTTATCCGTATTAAGGAATAAAAAATATTACAATGAAATTACTTAAAGATCGTATTCTAAAAGACGGAAAAAGTTTTGAAGGGGGAATCCTTAAAGTAGATAGTTTTATCAATCATCAGATGGATCCTATCCTGATGAAATCGATAGGTGTTGAGTTTGTTCGTCGTTTTGGGAATATGCCTATCAACAAAGTTGTTACAATTGAGGCTAGTGGTATTGCTCCGGCTATTATGTTGGGATACTTACTCGAGCTGCCTGTTGTTTTCGTAAAGAAGGCCGTACCTAAAACAATGGTGAATATGTTGTCTACTACAGTATATTCTTTTACAAAAGACAAGGAATATACCGTATCGGTAAGTGGTGATTTTCTTACAAAGGACGATAAGGTGGTATTTATTGATGACTTCCTTGCAAACGGAAATGCTGCGGTAGGTGTATATGATATTATTAAGCAGTCGGGTGCTGAACTATACGGTATGGGCTTTATTATCGAGAAAAGCTTTCAGGACGGCGGACGACGTTTGCGCGAGCTGGGGATTCATGTAGAGTCGTTAGCTAAAATAAAAGAATTAGGAGCGAATAAAATTATTTTTGAAGAATAGAAGTAAGTGATTTAAACATTTTGGTAGTGTCCTCTTTATGAAGAAGTATGTATCTTTGTAAAGAGGATCTGATTTTTAAGAAGAATGGATAAGACAATTTTCTATACACCCGATATATTGAGTAATCCCGAATTACCTCTCGAGGAAGCGCAACATTGTATAAAGGTACTGCGTAAAAAGGAGGGGGATGAGATCCTTTTAACAGACGGGAAAGGGAGCTTTTATGATGCTGAAATCATACAGGCTAACCCTAAACATTGTCACGTAAATATCCTGAAAACAATAGTACAGCCCAAAAACTGGGAATGTAATATTCATATTGCTTTTGCCCCTACAAAAAATATAGATCGAATCGAATGGTTTGCCGAGAAGGCAACAGAAATAGGTATAGATCGGTTTTCTCCGCTTCTTTGTCAACATTCGGAGCGTAGAGAAATAAAGCTTCAGCGAATAGAGAAAATTCTCGTTTCGGCAATGAAGCAATCGCAAAAAGCAATCCTTCCTCAATTGGATGAAATGCAATCTTTTTCGAAGTTTGTTAAACAAGATTTTGAAGGACAAAAATTTATCGCTCATTGCTACCCCTCTGAAAAGAAATCTTTGAAGGATGCTTATAAATTAGGGGAAAATGTTCTGATCTTGATTGGGCCTGAGGGCGATTTTTCGGAGCAGGAGGTAGAAGAGGCAATAAAAAATGGCTTTCAACCTGTTACTTTAGGGGAAAGCCGCTTGCGTACCGAGACAGCTGCATTAGCCGCATGTCATTCTATTCATGTGCTAAACTGGTAGCACTTATTCGGGCTTGAAAGAGAGCTTATCCCATGTATAGCGTTTAGGATTTTCGATGAGGAAAGGCTCTATCATCTTGTAATCTTCCCCGGTAAGATAATTCTCTATATCGTAACTTATTTCTAACGATGTGCTGTCGGGCGAAAGATCTATTGTTATCGGATTCATATCCAGTGCAGCATAAGCGTTGCGAAACTCCTGGCTATTCTTGTCTGTATTTGCTATAATGAAAGTATCCTTGTTTATCTTCGGAAATAGATCATTTTGAGGTATTGGAAACCATTGTGTAGTATAAAATTGTATTTGGCTGTCGCACGCTTTTCCACAAACAGTCTTTACAACGCAAATTATTTTCGACTCGTTTATCAAAGGCAAAAGCTTTATCTGAACTGTTCCGGCCTCGGAAGTTTGCAGGGATATGTAATCAGAAGAAATACCAATTCTTTCTACTTCTCCAAAAGAACCCCTTGGAGCTGTAATGCCTGTTGTATCATTCGTATTCGAAAGCAGTTTCTCTTTCCCGACTGCGTCTAGTCCTGTAATCATGTTTTCGGGCATAGCAAGAAAAATTGTTTTCAGATCTTGAGCCGAAACTCCGGAAACAATACTGAATATGATAATAATTGCAAGTATAAACTTTCTCATTTTGTATCGAATTATTTTGTCCCCAAATATAGGAAAAACATTGCTATGATTATTAAAACAAGGTCTATCGCTTTTCCTTTTAAGTTTTTTTCATGGAATAAGAGTACTCCTCCGGCAAAAGAAACAAGCACGCTGCTGCGCCTTACCATAGATACGATTGAGATCATTGCATCCGGGTCTGTAAGGGCATAGAAGTACACAAAGTCCGCTATTGTAAGGAAAACAGAAACCAAGATAATACTCCATTTCCACCTGAAAGGAGTGTTGTTCTTTTTTTTAGGATACCATAATACAACCATCACGATCAGCATCAGTAGACATTGGTACGAGTTGAACCAGAATTGAACTGCGGTAGAACTGAATTTCTGCATCAGAAATTTATCGTATAGCCCGCTTGCTGCACCGGCTATAGCAGCCAGAATCATAAAGAGTATCCATTTGTTTTTGTGAAAGCTGATTCCCTCTTTTTTGCCCGAAAGGGATAACAGGAAGAATGAAATAATAGTGATAATCACCCCTATCCATTGATATAAATTGAGCCTTTCTCCGAATATCAGCAATGCTCCCACCAGAGTCATAACGGGGCGTGTAGCGTTTATAGGCCCTGTAATTGTCAGGGGAAGGTGTTTTATGGCGAAATAGCCGAATATCCATGATGTAAGTACAATAACCGACTTTACAAAAATATACCCATGAGTTTCTATCGACACCGATGGAACATATCCAATTGTTCCGTACAGAGAATCAGGAGATATTTTTGATATAACGACCAACGGAAGCAGCAATAAGGAACAAAAAAGCGTGTTAAGAAATAATACGGGAATTACTGCATTTCCATCTACTGATTTTTTTTTACAAATATCATAGCATCCAAGGAAGAACGCTGAAACAAAGGCGAGAGCTAGCCACATTTATTTAAATCTTATTATCTACAAAATTCCTTCTCTTTCTTTTTTCATCACGAAGTTTAGCCATGTATAGCCGATAATACCTGAAGCCAAAGATGCCAGCAGTATCATCAATTTTGATTCGTTGATATAATGTATATCATCGAAGGCAAGAAGGGTAATGAAAATGGACATTGTAAATCCGATTCCTCCAAGCATGCCGGCACCCAATAGCCCCTTCCAATTGATTCCTCTTGGCAAGGCACAAATACCTGTCTTCACAAAGATAAAACTAAAGAGAGTGATTCCGATTGGTTTTCCTACAATGAGTCCTAGCAGGATACCCTGTGCGAAAGGTTCACCTATCGACTGATCCCAGTTTCCTTCTATTATCATTGCTGTATTGGCCAAAGCAAACAACGGTAATACTCCGAAAGCTATAGGGTAGTGCAAAAAGTGCTGCCAACGATTCGACATGCATTTCTTCTCCCTTTTCTTGAAAGGGATCGTGATCGCTAATAATACACCGGCGATAGTGGCATGTACTCCCGAGTTGAGCATAAAATACCACATGATGATCCCCCCGACAATGTAAGGGATCATATTATTGACATGGAATTTTTTATTCAGCAATAATAAAAGAACAAATATTCCTAAAGCCATCAGCAAGCTAACCCACGATAGAGAGGATGTATAAAATATGGCAATTACGATAATTGCGCCCAGATCGTCAATTACAGCCAGAGCCGTGAGGAACACTTTCAAGGAAGTAGGCACACGATTGCCCAACAGGGATAAAATACCCAATGCAAAAGCAATGTCCGTAGCCATCGGAATACCAAAACCGGATAGGGTAGGTGTGCCATGGTTGAGAAACATATAAATACCTGCCGGTACTAACATGCCGCCTAATGCGCCGGATATGGGCAGCATCGCACGTTTTATATTAGACAGCTCTCCTTCGTATATTTCCTGTATAAGTTCAAGTCCTACCAATAGGAAGAATACCGCCATCAAACCATCGTTTATCCATTCGGCAACGCTATGGCTTCCTACTCCAAATTCCCAGATGCCTCTGTATTGTTCTCCAATCCATGATGAGTTTGCCAAAAGTATGGAGGCGATTGTACAAACGATAAGCACAAGTCCTCCTGACTTTTCACTTTCCATGAACCCTCTTAATGTCCTACCGCTAAGAATATTTATTCTCATTGTATAAAAATGTCATTATTGTATTCTATTTCTTCTAAAAAAAGAGCATGTCCCGGAACGGATATTCCGGCTTCACCTCTGTTTTTAGCCTCTATAATCCTTCGCATTTCTCCCGAATCTATCTTGCCTTTTCCTGCTTCCAGCAAAGTGCCTACTATGGAGCGTACCATATTGCGCAGGAAGCGATTTGCCTTGATGGTGAAGATGTAATCATTGCCTTTTTTCTCCCATTGTGCAGCTAGAATGGTACAATTATTCGTCTTTACATCGGTATGCAACTTGCTAAAACTCGTAAAATCTTCATATTCGAATAATATATCAGCACATGCATTCATCTTATCTATATCAAGATTTCCATGTACTTTATATTTCAAATGATACAAGAAAGGATCTTTTTCTGTAGTGATATAATATCTGTATAGTCTGCTTGTTGCATCAAAACGTGCGTGAGCATCGGGTTTTACTTCTACAATATTATATATCGAAATATCTTTAGGGAGTATGCTATTTAGTTTTTTTGCGAGAAGGGGCAAATCAAGATTTGCAGTCTCATAGTCAAAATGTGCTGCCATCATTCGCGCATGTACACCCGCATCGGTACGCCCCGCACCCACTATTGTTGTCGGAGTACGTAGTAGCGTTGAGAGAGCTTTTTCTATGGTTTCTTGTACCGATACACCATTCGGCTGTATCTGCCAACCACAGTAATTTTCTCCATTGTATGCAAGGTATATAAAGTAACGTTTCATCTTTTTAGCAGCAACTAATTGCTTATTTAAAAATTATCTTACCGTGATATGAAAGCAAGATTGCTTTCTCTCATGTTTGATATAACATCTCTCGCGTTCATGCAGATCATGCAAAACCTGACCCAATACGGCTTTTAGTCTGCCGTCGTCCAAAACCCGGCTGTCTGTTGGGTTCACTTTGTCAAATCGTGTCCACGCTATATCTATTGTTGTTCCATAACGGTGTGCAGAATTATCACTTGCATTTCTATTTCTTCTGCTTAGCCCTTTTACATCATCATTGGTGCGTGTTATGCTCGTAATGATCGGTTTATAAAGCGGCATTTTTTTACTGATGAGCGAGTCTCTGAAGTTGATACAGATTTCGGATAGTAAATTTGCTGCTTTAGGAACTAGAAAAGGCATTGAGTGTGTAAGTTTATCAACACGGTAAATGTCCAGTTCTATTGGGATACGTACAAGCTTGTCTTGATATAATGCAGTGTCTGCTCTTGTTTCCAAAGGTCCTACGCCGTTTGCTTCGGCGGCCTCGATATGTAAATCCGGTAAATCGTTGAATGTGAGATTGTAATTCCCGTTGAAACGAGTATATTTCTTTGGCTCGGTTGGAACCTCTTCTTTATTTTTTCCTTTTGTGCTGCAACTTATTAAGAATAGAATACCAACGGAAAGCATCCAGATATATCTCATAAAATAATTATCGTTTAGAGTTGTATATATAAATTGATTGTCTAATAAAACTTACAAAGGTATAAAATAACAGGATTTTGTCGGTAATTAATTCTTATTTTTGCATTATGATAACAATTAGGATATAATGGAAAAAATTGTCAGCCTGCAAAATACGAGGATAAAAAATATTGTAAAGCTTTCGAAAGCAAAAGAACGGAGAGAGCAAAATTTATTTATAATAGAAGGGGCTAGGGAATTAACTCTTGCTCTGATGGCGGGCTATGAGGTAGACTCGGTGTTTGTATGTCCCGAACTGTTTGTGAAAACAGATTATCCCCATGTTCTAGAATCTATATCTGACAATAAAAAATTTGAAGTTTCGGAAGCTGTTTTTGAAAAAATAGCCTATCGTGAAGGCTCTGATGGGCTTTTAACTTTGGCTAAACCCAAAGGACATACGTTGGCAGATCTTAAACTTTCAGATAATCCGTTCCTTATTATACTCGAATCTGTAGAAAAACCCGGTAATTTAGGAGCTGTTCTACGTACGGCCGATGCAGCGCAAGCTGATGCTGTAATTGTTTGCGATCCTGCCACTGATATCTATAATCCGAATGCAATACGCTCTAGCGTAGGATGTGTTTTTACTGTGCAGACAGCCGTTTGTACATCTCAGGAAGCATTGAGCTATCTGAAAAGCAGAAGTATAAAGGCGTTTGCTGCTGAACTGAATGCTTCACAATGGTATCAGGATACCGATTTTACTAAACCCTCTGCTATCGTTATGGGTACAGAAGCGGATGGTCTGACTCACTTTTGGCTCGATAATGCCGACTATCGGGTAAAGATTCCGATGAGGGGTAAGATCGATTCGCTCAATGTGTCTGTTTCTACTGCCATCCTTACATTTGAGGCGATGCGACAGAGAGGTTTTTAACCTCCGAAACCTCCCATGGTAATTTGTCTATTTTGATTATATTTAGCTTTTGCTATTGATATATACGTAGTCGACAGGATAAAAAGCATGGGTAGCCTTATCCTTATTCTGTATGTATAAAATTCCTAAAAGTGATAAAACCAAAGGAAAATCTTATGTATTCAATATTTTTATGCTAAATTTGCACACTTGTAATATTTGTGTGCAAATTTAGTTTATGGCCATAAACAAAACCCGAAATATCCTGATAGATGTAGCTCGTCAGCTATTTGCAAGGTTGGGGGTGGAAAATACCACCATGAATGATATTGCAGTAGCTTCGCACAAAGGGCGGAGGACACTATATACATATTTCAATAATAAGAATGAGGTGTATCAGGCGGTTCTGGAGACGGAGCTCGATCAGATGTTCCATGCTTTGCAGACTGTAGCAAATAAGAATCTTCCTGCAGACGAGAAACTTCTTTTGTTTTTTTATACGCGATTTGATGCAGTGAAAAATGTTGTGGCAAGGAATGGTACATTGAAAGCTGATTTCTTCCGTGATATCTGGCGTGTGCAAAATGTAAGGAAATCGTTTGATAGAAAAGAGATCCAGGTACTGAAAGATATTCTGAACAAAGGAGTGGAAGAGGGTACTTTCGAGATGCCCGACACTCAAGCTACAGCTGAAATACTTCACCATGCGCTCAAAGGATTGGAAGTACCTTACATCAGAGGGCAGATTAGAGCAGAGAGCCTGCAAACCGAATCGCAAAGAGAAAATATTGCTTACCTTATATTTGAGGGAATAAAAAAGAAGAAAAAGTAGATTGTAAACTATATAAATTTAATTTATACTTTAAATTATGAAATTACTAGAAGGTAAAACCGCTATTATTACAGGTGCAGCTCGTGGTATAGGTAAAGCCATCGCACTTAAATTTGCAGAGCAGGGAGCAAATATTGCATTTACTGACTTAGCTATAGATGACAACGCAAAAGCGACTGAAGCAGAAATTGCCAAATTTGGAGTGAAAGCAAAAGGATATGCATCTAATGCTGCAAATTTTGAAGACACTCATAAAGTGGTAGAAGAAATAGCTAAAGATTTCGGACAGATAGATATTCTTGTAAATAATGCAGGGATTACCCGTGACGGACTGATGATGCGTATGACTGAGCAGCAATGGGATATGGTAATCAATATAAACTTAAAGTCTGCATTCAACTTTATTCACGCGCTTACTCCAATATTTATGAAGCAAAAGAGCGGAAATGTCATAAATATGAGTTCTATCGTTGGGCTTAACGGTAATGCCGGACAAGCTAACTATTCTGCATCTAAGGCAGGGATGATTGGCTTGGCTAAATCTGTCGCAAAAGAACTCGGCTCGAGAAATGTTCGTGCAAACTGTATTTGTCCGGGATTCATCATTACAGAAATGACAGGAGTATTGTCTGAAGATGTAAAGAAAAAATGGGCAGAGCAAATTCCGTTACGTCGTGGAGGAACACCTGAGGATGTAGCGAATGTTGCTGTATTCCTTGCATCGGATTTGTCCGCTTATGTTACAGGAGAAGTTATTCCTGTTACAGGAGGTATGTAAAAACATATTGTATCAAAATAGAAACGGCTTCAAATTATATTGAAGCCGTTTTTTATTATTATGTTGTCCAATGATTCGTTTTTATTTTATTTCTTCAACGACAGAGCTACTTTCCATATTTCTTAAAAATACGCCGGTCCATTTTCCATGTATATCTTTGTAATCAAAAGAATCATCGTCTGCCACTAGACGAATGCGATATGTGGCTGTTATTTTATTCTGATATATCGTCACATTAGTAGTTAACTTGCTATGTGGTGGTAATGTTGTAGATTCTTTAACCTTCGTGGAAGGTTCTAGCTCTACTTTTTCTCCAATGCGTAGCGGAGCTTCTTTACCTGAATAATAAACATAATCAGAAGATAATAGACTGATCTCAGATGGTATAGAGACAGTATAATCTTCACCCATTAATTGGGTTAATAGTTCTGCATCCTCTGAGTTATGAAAATGGGAATAGTCCTTAATGTAATCTTCTGATTTATTTGTTATTATAGCTGGTTCGTCTACGTTGTTATGGATAGAGATGCTTCTATGGTCTTCTATTACCTCTTGTTTATCTCCCTCCTCTAACTTCCACATAATAGAATGAAATGTGTATGTTTTATTTTCTTCTGGTAAGTCTTTATCATTGCTGCAGGATATAAAAAGACAGGACATAAAGATGAAAAGAAGTAATATTTGTGAATAAGCTTTCATAGTATTAATGTTAATTTTTAATCTATTTGTTAAAGATATACATTCTTTATTAATTAAGCCATGCTTGAAAGACCTTTTTCTTTAATAAACTATTACCCAAAAATTGATTATACCGATTTGGAATAACGCTTTTCGTTATTTACCATCAGTTTGTCGAGCGAAGCAGCAACATTGCGGACAAAGGGAGCAGCTTCCGGTAATACTGTAATGTGATCTTCCGAAAATTCGATAATTCCATCTTTTTGAAAATCAAAGAGCTGCTCTTTGTTATAGTTCAGAGCATTTTTTACTTCCTTTTCAGACATATTCATTCGGGTCGCTATATCCGACCAACTTACTGTATAGTTACACATTAGTGAAGCTATTACTTCACGGGTAATTTGTTCTTCCTTATTCAGTATATACCCTTTAGTTATCGGATATTTACCCTCATTTACTGATGATATGTATGTGCTCAGATCTTTTGCATTTTGGCTGTAAGCTGTAGATAATTGACTGATCCCGGTATTTCCGAATGCATAAACCTGACCTGTCGTGCGGCGGGTACAGTATCCTTGAAAATTGCGATGCAGTGATTTTGTTTGTAAAGCCTCGTAGAGCTCATCGTTTGCTAATACAAAGTGGTCGAGCCCTATCGTTTTATATCCAGCATCGATTAGCAATTTCTTAGCTGTTTCGTATATTTCGTTTTTTGTAGAAACTGATGGCAAGCCAATCTTTTCGAGATTTTTTTGCAACTCATTTACCCAAGGAACATGGGCGTAAGAAAAAGTGACAATTCTGTCCGGCTTGAGGGATATTGCTTTCCGAATAGTTTCTGCAAAAGATTCAGGAGTTTGTAGAGGTAGTCCGTATATAAAATCCATGTTAACGGATACGCCTTTACTCCTGAGTATGTGTACTATATCCTCTATCGCCATTCGTGATGGCTTACGGGCGGAAGCCTTCAAAACTCCTTCGTTAAAATCTTGAATGCCAATACTTATTCGGTTGAATCCGGCATCAATCAGATCATTCCAATAGTTTTCATCCAGATATCCGGGATGACACTCTATTGCAATTTCCGGATTTTCGATGCATTCAAACTCGGATAAGATTATCCGGTTGATCTCTTTTAGAACGGAGACGGGCTGTGACGTAGGTGTTCCTCCTCCATAGTGTATTTGTGATATTTTACGACTATGGTCGAGTAGGGGAAGCACCATCCGTATCTCCTTTTTCAAGGTTTCTATATACTCTTTTACTACATTTTTGTCTTTGAGCAACTGTGAATTGCAGCCGCAATAATAGCACATGTGGTAGCAAAAAGGGATATGTATATAGATGGATATATGCTGAGGGTTTTGTTCATTTGATTGTATAATAGCTTCCTTATATGAATCGGCAGTAAATGATTCATTGAAAAAGTTAGCCGGAGGGTAGCTTGTATATCTTGGAACCGGGATGCTATATTTATTCAGTAATTCTTGTTTCATTTTGTTCTTTCGGTGCTTTAAGTTTGAATGCAAATAAGATAAATGCCAGAGATATGGCTGCAATACACATTTCCACAACAAAGAGTCCTTTGTATGTTATCATTGCTGCTATTTTACCCGAGCTTACACCCATAATAATTCCGCTCAGGTGTGTAATCACAGTTTGTATTGTGAAGTCTGTCCCTTCAAAACCCGGGCGTACACAGTCCATAGCTGTGGTATATACAACAATAACCGCCATTCCGTAACTTGCCCAAAGTAAAGAGATGCCTAAATGCAGAGTTGCTATATTTACAGGAAGAGCAGATACTAACAGGCAGAAATAGATAGTGGTAATCAATGTGAAAACGGCAAACAATATTCGAGCGGAATGTCTACCTATTTTTCGAACGATAAAGCCACCCCCAAAAGAAGCAAGGCAGCCAATAGATGTACCCACAATCCCCGACATGACGCCTATTTCCTTCATGTTGTAGCCATAGTCTACCAGCATAGGCTTCAGCATGGCTAACACTCCAATAAGACCTGCATAATATACAAATAAGAAGACGACCTGTTTCCAGATACCTTTTTGTTTGAAAAAGCCAAGAAGATCGTCGGGGGTTGGCTTCTTCTCTTGCTTTGCTTTTATGATTACTTGGTTATTTCCTCTCTTGAAAAATATTAGAGGAATTAGAGCTATAATAACAAATACAGCGAGGAATGGTAATAGATTTCCCCACCCGAATTTATGATAGAGTAACAGTAATATGCCGCCGCCAATCATAGCACCTGCAAAGTTTCCCATCGACTGCATACTGTTTGCAAGGCTCTTGTCCTTTTTACTAAAAGACAGAACAGCAAGTGAGTCGGTTGCAATATCTTGTGTGGCTGAAGCGATGAAAGATAATACTACAAGCCCAATGATAAGATAAGGTGTGGTTTGAAAATCGAGAAATGAGACAGCAAATATGATGGATGCATATATTAATTCTGAGGAGAAAATCCATCTTTTAAAATCACCTATTCTAAAAGTGGAACGGTCGACCGCAGGAGACCATAGAAATTTTAGTATCCAAGGGAGTTTTAGCAATTGGAGCATACCTATACTTTCGAGCGAGAAGTTCTGTTGCCGCATAATTACAGGTATCACCGTAGAGAAGAAACTCATCGGTATCGATTGTGCAATGTACAGGCAAAAGAATGTAAATAGCTTTTCTCCTTTTTGAATGTTTATTCTCATATTAGAATTTAAGGTTCAGATTTAATCCACATGTGAAAGGCTTCCCTTTTTGTACAAAATTATTACCTGATGTTGCGAAGTAATATGCGATGTAATCTTTAGAACCTATATTTTTAGCCCACAAATCTAGTGAAAATTGTTTTTTAACGAAAGAAACTTTCCCATTATACACTCCATAAAATGGTTGTTCTACATCGTTGGCGTCATTCCAATATAATTTACCTACTCCTGTATATTGAGCGTTAAGCACAATCTTGTCGAGCCATCTCAGGTTTGTGTCTATGGTGTAATTTGCAGATATCGCCAATGTATGCTTAGGCACCATGAGTAAGTAATTATTATTATAATTTACCGTCTCGCTTTCTTTATACTCTTTGTATTTAGCATGCGTATAACCATAGGCTATCTGGAAGTTCAGATTTCTCGAAGGGTTTATCTGAGTTGTTAACTCAAAGCCTTTGCTTTCCGATTTCCCTGCATTGCGAGTCAAAAAACCTTGCCCTGTGGGTTTAACCTGCGAAATCTGTTGGTTGCTCCATCTAATATAAAAGAGGCTGAAGTCGAGATAAAGCAAGTTGTTCAGAAAGCTTGATTTTGTTCCTAATTCGTAAGACCAGCTATATTCAGGATCAAACGTACGGTCTTTATCTTCATCGGCCGTATTGTTGAAACCTCCTGTTTTATATCCTTTACTTACAGATAAATATGTCAATCCATCCTGATTGTACGCATATTGGATAGATGCTTTTGGTGTAATTTGAGAAAAATCGTCCTTAGCCTTTACTTCGGGATCGACAACAGGCTCTGCATTCGGATTTGCAGTGATGCGTGTCAATGAAGATTTTGTTTTCTCCCAGTCGTAGCGAATTCCAAGAGTAGCCGATAGTCCCGGAATGAAGATATCGTTCAGAGTAGACTGATGATATAGAGCAATTCCTTCGGTCGGATTGTTTACATTTTGGATTGCATGTTTTCCTGATGTGCGGTAGTCAGTATCGTTTGTTTGGAAATAATTCTGGTGGAATCCAAATACTCCAAACTGCCATTTATACTTGCTGTCTTCTTTTATTGATTTGATATTAAACTCTTGAGAGTACATTTGCTGACGGTGATAGAAGTTTACGTAGTAAAGGTCTTTGGGTGAAAAGTCCTGATCGATACCTTGTTTCCCGTCATAAAACTGAAAAGATGATTGCGAACTCAGTTTGAAATTGTCTGTCACATATTCTATATTCAGTCCATTGTTAGACATATTACGACGGTAGAAACTCCGTTCATTATAATTTATATCTTCTATTTTGCCCGTTTTTTTATCATAAATACGGTAAGGATAACCATCTTGATCGGAATATTCATAAGCAAAAATAAGGTTCATCGTCAACCGTGGCATAATACGCCAACTTAGTCGGGCACGAGTGGAAACTCCATCAATCGGGTCGGCTCGTTTACCTGTGGTTTTATTCATAAAGTAGCCTCCCGAATGGGAATAATTACCCGATAGTGAATAGCCTACTTTATTATCTACATTTCCATAATGCGAGATTCCCGTCTGATAAGTATTGTAATTACCGGCAGAGAGATTCAAGTAAGTTCCTTTTGTCTTTAATGGGGATTTTGTGAAAACATTAATGATACCCCCCATGGTATTCCTGCCATAAATAGTCCCTTGTGGCCCTCGCAGAACTTCAATACGGTCTACATCGCTAATGTTCATATCAAAAGTTGAGCGGTCGAAATACGGCACTCCATCTACATATAGCCCTACAGAAGGGGTGTTTTTTGCAGCCCCTATTCCTCGTATAAAAACCGGGCAGTACATTTTAGAACCATAGTCTACCATAAATAGATTGGGTACAAAAGCCGTCACCTCTTTTATGTTGTTTATATTGTTTTCTTTAATAATACTTTCAGATAGAACGGATGCCGAGACAGGTTGTATCGATAAATCACTGTTTTGCTTAAATGATTCTATTACAACCTCTTTTGCTGTGTATTTCATTTTGATAGAATCATTATCAATGACGATATCATCAGCATAAGTATTATTGATAATGGCACAGAATAAGAGGGTCAAAAAGAGAAAGGACTTTGATCTCATTATTTCTTAATGTGTTGATATTTATAGTTTTTAGTTGATGTGCAAATGTATGAAAACTTAAAATAGCAGTCAATCACTAGATGTAGTGATATTTTTTATTATCAGCATAAGCCTAGAATAGGAATATTGAACTTAAACGGGTGGTTAGATGAATGAAATTAAGTAAAAGAAAACCTTGATATTATTATTGTATTTCGTCTTTCCCGATGGAGTTTTCGATCTCCATTCCCTTAATTTTCAAAAACTTTACTTACCTTTGTTTGATTTTAAGACGTTAAGAAAAAAATTTATGATTAATCCGATTACAAAGAGTATCGATTTAGGTGATGGAAGGACTATCACCATTGAAACCGGAAAATTGGCAAAACAGGCTGATGGGTCTGTAATGGTACGGATGGGTAATACGATGTTATTAGCCACTGTATGTGCCGCAAAAGATGCAAATCCGGGTGTTGATTTTATGCCTTTACAGGTAGAGTATAAAGAAAAATTTGCAGCATATGGCCGCTTCCCGGGAGGTTTTCAACGCCGAGAAGGACGTGCTTCAGATTACGAAATATTGGTTTGCCGCTTGGTAGACCGTGCACTTCGTCCATTGTTTCCGGACGATTATCATGCGGAAGTATTTGTTAATGTGACTCTATTCTCTTCCGACGGTGAAGATATGCCTGATGCATTGGCCGGATTGGCAGCTTCGGCAGCTTTAGCTGTTTCAGATATACCGTTCAATGGTCCTATCTCAGAAGTGAGAGTAGCTCGTGTTGATGGACAATTCATTTTAAATCCAACATTTTCTCAACTAGCTAAAGCTGATATGGATATCATGGTAGGTGCTACTATTGATAACATTATGATGGTGGAAGGTGAAATGAAAGAAGTTTCGGAAGCAGAAATGCTGGAAGCTATCAAGTTTGCTCACGAAGCAATTAAAGTACAATGTCAGGCTCAGATCGAATTGATGGAGCTTGTTGGTACTACAAAAAAACGTGAATATAGCCACGAAACAAATGACGAAGACCTACGCAAAGATGTTTGGGAAAAATGTTATGATAAAGCTTTTGCTGTAGCAGCATCAGGAAATACAAACAAACATGAGCGTGTAGATAACTTCAAGGCTATAGAAGAAGAATATAAAGCGAACCTTACTGAGGAAGAGCTTGCAGAAAAAGGTGCATTGATTTCTCGTTACTACCATGATGTAGAAAAAGAAGCGATGCGTCGTTCTATCTTAGACGAAGGAAAACGTCTTGATGGTCGTACAACAACAGAGATACGTCCTATCTGGAGCGAAGTAGATTATCTTCCGGGAGCTCACGGATCGGCTGTTTTCACACGTGGTGAAACACAATCATTGACAACTGTAACATTAGGTACAAAGCTTGATGAGAAAATCATTGATGATGTATTGAACAATGGTAAGGAGAGATTCTTGCTACATTATAATTTCCCTCCGTTCTCAACAGGAGACGCAAGACCACAACGTGGAGTAGGTCGTCGTGAAATCGGTCATGGTAATCTTGCACACCGTGCATTGAAACCGATGATCCCTTCCGATTATCCTTATGTTATACGTGTGGTATCTGATATATTAGAGTCGAACGGTTCTTCATCTATGGCTACAGTTTGTGCCGGTACATTGGCATTAATGGATGCAGGGGTGAAGATCAAAAAGCCGGTGACAGGTATAGCAATGGGACTTATCTCAGAGAAGAAAGGTACTAACTTTGCTGTACTTTCAGACATTTTGGGTGACGAAGATCATCTGGGAGACATGGACTTTAAGGTTTGTGGAACAAAAGATGGTATTACAGCTACTCAGATGGATATAAAAGTAGATGGACTTTCTTACGAAATTCTAGAAAAGGCATTGAATCAGGCTCGTGAAGGACGTTTGCATATTATGGGTAAAATCCTTGAGACATTACCTGAACCACGTGCCGACTTCAAAGAAAATGCTCCACGTATCGAAGTGCTAATTATCAGCAAAGAATTTATCGGAGCTGTAATAGGACCCGGTGGTAAAATCATTCAAGGTATTCAGGAAGAAACAGGAGCAACTGTTACTATCGAAGAAATTGATGGTTATGGACGCGTTGAAGTTTCAGCTACTAACAAAACTGCTATCGAAGCTGCAATGGCTAAGATTAGAGGAATCGTTGCTGTACCGGAAGTAGGAGAGGTATATACTGCAAAAGTACGTTCGGTAATGCCTTACGGTGCATTCTGTGAATTCCTTCCAGGAAAAGACGGATTGCTTCATATCTCTGAAATTTCGTGGGATCGCGTAGAAGACATGGAAAAAGTAGGATTGAAAGAAGGTGATAAGATTGAGGTGAAACTTATCGATATCGACCCTAAGACAGGTAAGTTCAAACTGTCTCGTAAGGTTCTTCTTCCTCGTCCTCCAAGACCTGAGAAGCCTGTACAGAAGGCAAACGGAGATGCTCCGGCTGAGGCTTAAGCGCATATATATAATAAAAGCCCCGATTGGTTACCAATCGGGGCTTTTTATTTATCGATATTTTATCTTTTAATAGAAATGCAGATTCTCTTGATGATTATCTTCCAAATAATATTTACAATTACGAAGTCTTTATTTCTATATCGGCAGTATCTTCATCCTCATCCTCCTCATCAGTTTCTTTCGGTGCAGGTTTTACCATAAAGCGGCTCAATTCAAAGAGCAGATAAAGTGGCACAAATACAACCGAAAGGGTAAATGGATCTCCTGATGGAGTGATTACGGCAGATAATACCAATAGTCCGACAATGGCATGTCTTCTAAATTTCTTGAAAAAAGATCTATTTAAAAAGCCCAATTGAGATAAAAGCCATGATACCAAAGGAAGTTCGAATACAATTCCCATGATGAATATCAATGTAAGGAAATTATCCATATACGAATCGAGCGAAATTGTATTCTCGATCATCTCACTTAGCTGGTATGTCGATAAGAATCGGAATGTCATAGGAAATACAAGAAAATATCCTACAGCACATCCGATAAAGAACATACCTGTTCCGAACAGAAATACCCATCTGATACTCTTCTTCTCATTAGAATAGAGAGCAGGGCTTACAAAGCGCCACACTTCAAATGCAAGGTATGGGAATGTCAATATTAGAGCAAACCAAAATGAAGTGGTCATGTGCCTGAAAAACTGCGAAGTAAGATTATAGTTTATAATCTTGATATGAAATGTATCATCGCAGAAGTCGGGCATAAAGGGCACGGATGATGTCACATAACATAGATATTTATACAATACAAAGTCGGCACGGGTAGGACCCATTATCCAGCTGTCGTATATATACGGCATGATTGCAAAACCAAGTATCGCAAAAACAAATAAGGCAATGATAGACCTGACAAGGGTCCACCGTAGTTCTTCTAAATGATCCCAAAAGGACATTCCTCCACTGTTCTCTTCCATAGAAGTATACTACATCAATCTTTTTTAGTTGTTGTATCGTTATCCCCGGTTATATCATCTTCTATACCTTTAACTCCCTCTTTGAAGTTTTTGATACCTTTTCCTAATCCTTTCATTAGTTCAGGTATTTTGCGTCCCCCGAAAAGTAAAAGTACAACTATGGCTATGATGATGATTTCACCTGTTCCCAGATTTCCTAAAAATAATAAGGTATTCATGATTTTTGTTTTTTTAGTGCTTTATGATATTATTTCTGTTAGATTGTTTTCAGTTGACAAAATAATACAAATAATATCTAACAAAGCGGATATGTTTTAATATTTATTTCTTTTTAACACAGTAAGAAAGGCATCTTATTCGTCTCCTTGAATGATCTTGTCTTCTAATGCCGGAGTACAGTACATTTTATATTCTCCATCCTCGTCACAGATAAATATAGCCTCAATCTCAGCGTTGTTATTTATCCATTCCAACGACTTATCTACTCCCGCAACCAGAAATGCTGTGGCATAAGCATCTGCTGTGAGGCAGTCGTTCGCTATCACTGTTGTGGATAGTAGATTATGCTGTGCCGGATAGCCCGTTGCCGGATTGATTGTATGCGTTATTTTTTCTCCATTTTCGATATAAAATTGTCTGTAATTTCCGGAAGTCGCTATTCCTTTATTTGTAATTTGTAAAATAGCTTGCATATCTTGTCCGGGAATGAGGTTGCTTTCGGATGGGCGGTCAATACCTATTCTCCAGTCTTCGCCATGAAGGTTTTCTCCTCTTACTCGAATTTCTCCTCCGATCTCTACAAGATAATTAAGGCATTTATGCTGTTCCAAAAATAAAGCTACAATATCAGCAGAATATCCTTTTGCAATAGCATTTACATTCAATACAATGTTGGGATGATCTTTTACAATGCGTCTGTCCTTGATGCTTATTTTGTCCATTCCTATATACTTTCTCATCTCTTCTATCTGCTCTTTACTCGGTGGACATTTTTCTTGAGAGCTAAATCCCCAGGCCCTGAATAGCGGCTCTGCCGAGATATCGAAAGTATTTTCTGTGTGGGCACTTATTTCTTTTGCTTTGTTGAAGACTGTATAAAAATAATTATCTATTTCTACGTCTTCATTTCTGTTGACTCGCGAAATAATGGATTCATTGTCATATACCGATAATGATTTCTCAAAGTAGGCAAGCAGCTCTTCTATTTCGGGTTGAAAATCTCTATCTTCACTATCTTGATATATAATATTATAACTGGTTCCTTCGGCTCTACCTTGTATATTGTAGTAGAAGGAGCCGTTGTCGGCCATTATTGCGTTCATCTATTCGCTTATATACTTTTTTAGCTATGCGGCTTGTCATAATGAACGGAGAGAAGAATTTCTTTAAAGAAATATACATTAGCTAAATAGATCTTCAAACTACTCCGTCCAATCTGACAAAAGCATATCTAATTTTTCTTATTTGTCGTAGCTTTCTTTTACTAAAGGACAATTTAATAAATAGTCAAGGCTTTTCTTTACACTTTCTTCAGGAGTAAAGCTATATTGCTCTACTTCTACCACAAGATGTTTAACTCCTGCAGCATCAGTGTTGTTGAAGATGGCGTCAAAGCCTACCATACCACTTTGTCCAAGTTCTCTGTTGTCTTTGATATGCAGCAAAGTGAAACGGTTTTTGTATTTATTGAAATAATCTACAGGGCTTTTTCCTCCTCTTACTACCCAGTATACATCCATTTCGAAGAATACATATTCAGGGTTTGTGTTTTCTAGCATGTAGTCGTACATAAGCTTATCTTCGATCTTATTTTTCAGTTCGAAGTCGTGATTGTGATAGCCAAAGAGCATGCCGTTTTCTTTGCATCTCTTGCCTATTTCGTTATAATACTCACAATATGTTTGTAAG
The DNA here is from genome assembly GCF_001899125.1 of Dysgonomonas sp. 37-18. Classification (NCBI taxonomy): domain Bacteria; kingdom Pseudomonadati; phylum Bacteroidota; class Bacteroidia; order Bacteroidales; family Dysgonomonadaceae; genus Dysgonomonas; species Dysgonomonas sp. 37-18. The sequence continues at coordinate 103,014 of NZ_MKVC01000041.1, forward strand.
TCTTTCAATGTTTTAGGTGTATCCATCCATGGAGTTACAATGTATTTCATTCCTGCTGCTTTGTGTGCTGCAATACATTGATCCCACCATTTAAGCGCTTCTGTAAAATCTTTAGAAGCCAGTTCTTTTTCTGTAAGGCCTTTTCCTGTATGAGAAGAAAGCACTTTCATTCCGGCTTTTTCTATGCTTGCCTTAAATTCTTCAGGTGTTTTTCCATAGAATTTTCCGTCTGCATAGTTGGCAGCCTCTACCGATGTGAATCCCATTTCTCCGGCTTTCTTGATTGTTGCATCGTAGTCTTTAGCAATATCGTCTCTCAACGAGTACAATTGTAGAGAAATATCTTTCTTTACAGGTGCAGCTTGTTGCTGAGTTGCATCTGCTTTTGGATTGCAAGAAGCTAACATAAGGAGAGTAGTAGCTATAATAATTGATACTTTCATGATAATGTAAGATTATTTAAAAGCCAAATCCAAGAAGGGGCAAGCCCTTCAAGGATTTGGAAGATATTTTAATAGAAAAAACTAGTTATTAGTCAAGGATTTTGATTCTGATATTACGGAACCAAACATCATCGCTATGATCTTGAAGACCAATATATCCTTCTCTATTAGGTCCACCACAGTTGTTTAGCAGTTCGAATGCCAAAGGCCATTTTTCTTCGCTAAATTTGCTTGCTTGAAGCATTTCTGTCCATTGTGGAGTCCATAGGTGATATTCAACTACGTTTTCGCCATTTTGTCCATGAACCACAGTTCCTTTGTAAACCATGACTTTCGCTTTGTTCCATTCACCAAAAGGTTTGGAGTTTTGTGGTTTAGCAGGAATCATATCATACAATGACATTGATTGACGATTGTTGTCTTTACCCAATTTTGCATCAGGGTGATTTGCGTTGTCTAATACTTGAGCTTCAGGAGCTGAAATATATATAGGTTCCATTCTTAACTCTCCTGTTTTAGGATCCTTTGTTTGAACCTCTTGTGCCAGATAGAAAATACCGGAGTTGCTTCCTTTAGCCACTTTCCATTCTAGTTCCAGTTCAAAATTTTTGAACTTGTGAGCAAAGATAATGTCGCCACCGTCTTTTTCCTGAGCTTCACCTTTACCAGAACCAGTAAATTTCAGAGCTCCGTTATCTATACTCCATTTTCCAGGTAGGACGTCTTTTCCGTATCCTCTCCATCCTTCAGTAGATTTGCCATCGAAGATAACGATATAACCGTCTTTATCTTTTTTGAATTTAGATAGGTCTACTTGAGGTTTGTCTAATACAGTATATTCAGGTTTCATTGCTTCAGTTGTTTTTGTTGAATCAGTATCAGTCCCTTTTTTCTCAGCATTCTTAGCCCCACCGCCACAAGCAATAAATGCTCCGGCAATCATGCAACAGCTTAATGAATAGATAATTTTTTTCATCTTTATTTTGATTTTTAAATTAAAACAATATTACTTAGTTATGGCATATCAGGCAATTTCCATCCCTGACGATATGTATGCTTGATCAGTTCATTTGCAAATTCCTGAGCATTGATAGGATCAGTCCAGATCTTATTGAACTTAGGGTCGCCGTCAACGATCTTGAAGTCATCCTTAACTAATATCTTAATCTGTTCGTTAGGATCGATATTTGTGAACTTCATATTGTCTCCATCCCAATACAATTCCTTATTCAAGGTCTGCAAACGAATCGCCAATACTCCCATTACTACCATTTCGTTGAATGGGCCTGCTTCGCTGAAATCGGATTTAGTTATTACACGACTGGACGCATCTTCCTTACAAGCGCGTACCCAATCCATTTCGTGAGATGTTTCTACACGGCGTTGTGTTTTAGGCGCTTTCGGAACACGACCCGACAACAACCAAGGGTTCACTCCGTAGCATCCGCAAATTAGTGTATCTTTTGTTCCATGGAAGATAACCAATCCACCGCCTTCGCCCATTAATTGTTTTCCTTGAGGGAAACCTTTTGGACGATCCGGCATCATACCGCCATCATACCAATGTACTTCCACTTCAGGCATACCCACTTTCGGCATATTATCGCGAGCAGGGAATGTCAATTTAACGTGTTGTGCTTGCGGTGCGCAATCCTGCAACAACAAGGTAGATGAACCTTGTACTTTAGTAGGGTAGCCCAAATTCAAGCCTTTGAATACCGGGTGCATGATGTGACAAGCCATGTCGCCTAATGCGCCTGTACCATAATCCCACCAGCCACGCCAGTTCCAAGGAGTATATAATGCATTATAAGGGCGTACTTTTGCAGGACCTGAAAATAAGTCCCAATTTAGGGTGCTTGGTATTTTATCTACTTTTTCAGGAGCATTCAGTCCCTGTGGCCAAATAGGGCGGTCGGTAGCACATTCAACTTTTGTTACTTCACCTATCTCGCCATTGGCAATCCATTCGCAAACGAGGTTAACGCCTTCACCCGATGAGCCTTGGTTACCCATTTGAGTAGCGACTTTATGTTTTTTAGCCAACTTAGTTAGCAAGCGTGATTCATAAACTGTATGAGTAAGCGGTTTTTGACAGTACACATGTTTGCCCATTGTCATTGCATCGGCAGAAACGATAGCATGTGTATGGTCTGCTGTTGCTACTATTACCGCATCAATGGATTTACCCATTTCGTCGTACATCTTACGGAAGTCCCAATATTTTTTTGCATTTGGGAATCTGTCGAATACGCCTTTAGCATATTTCCAGTCTACGTCACATAGTCCCACTATGTTTTCTGTAGCTTCCACAGCTTTGATATTAGCATGTCCCATGCCGCCAATACCAACAGCAGCAATATTCAATTTGTCACTCGGAGCTATATGCCCAAAGTTTTTCCCCAATACAGTGCTTGGGATGATCGTCAGTCCAATAGCGGCTTTTGCTCCTGTTGAGAGGAACTTTCTTCTCGAAATGTCTGATGCCATAATTTTTTTTGTTTTTTGGTTAATATTGTTTTTAGATTTAATGGTATATTTTAGTTTTCACTTTTCACTGCTAAATTGTAAATATATTAATTTATTTCGCCTCTTACTATTTCCTCTTTGTCTTTATCCCAATACATTGTACGACCTTCCAGATATGCACGAGTTCCCATGTGTGCTGTAATGGCTTCGTCGAAAGCAGCATCGATACCACAAGAAGTTTTCTTACTGTTGTCGCGGATACACTCCAGCCATTCTCTGATATGAAGGAATGTTGTATCATACCGTTTCCCTCCCAGATACGAATATAAGAGACCACGTTGTGCAAAATACAACTCGGTGGCAGAAGTTACTGCGTCTACATTGCTTTTGCCCGGAACGTATGTATAGAAAGGTACATCGGGTTTGATGATTCCTTTTTCAATCTTCTCCTTGTATCTTGTAGATCCACTATCTACTTTAACGGTTAGCGTATCTCCGACTTCCATCGATGCATCGTGCCCCATGATTACTTTTCCCCTATTGCGGTTGCTGGCTAATGTTGCACTATATAGCATTGTCATATTTTTATCAGGGAATTCGAATGTTGTTTGCAGCACATCCGGAACGGTTCTTCCATCCTTGAAGAAATAAACACCACCGGAAGAAGTTGCAGAATGAGGAATGCCCACGCCCATCAATTGGTTTACAGCATCGTACTCGTGTGTAAGCAAGTCTCCACTTAGTCCTGTACTGTAATCCCACCAGCAACGCCAACGGAAGAAACGTTCGAGGCTAAACTTATCTCTAGCATCCGGACCCACATATTTGGCAAGATTATGCGCTGTCATATAGTCCATATATTCTTTCACTCTTTCAGGATCACCCTCAAATTGTTTCCAGTCAACTGTCTGTGGGTTTGCTGTAGGATGAATATCATAAACCCAAGCTCCGTTAGGATCATTACGGTTTGTACAAACTTCTATAAGCGTAACAGGGCCAAGTAGTCCTTTGTCTAATATCTCTTTAGCTTTATGATAGCTGTCTACCTGTCTGCCTTGATGTCCTAGCTGAAAAACTACGCCGGTCTGTTTAATAACCTCTCTTATCATGTACGTTTCGGGTACAGTCCACGAAAGCGGTTTTTCTACGTAGACATGTTTTCCTGCTTTTGCTGCATCCATAGCCATTGTGCTATGCCAGTGATCGGGTGTAGCAATAATAACAGCGTCGATGTCGTCGGCTGCAAGCATTTCCTGATAGTGACGATATCGTTTTGGAGCAGGTCCCAGTTTACCGCCTACACCTTCCCTGTTTATATTTGATCCGGCTGCAATACCTTCTTCGGCAAATGTATCGAATATGTCGCACACGCCTGTTAAGACGATATTGAGGTTTTCTTGCTCTCTAAAGAGTTGGTATCTAGTATCCTTTTTGTCTTTTTTTGAAGAGTCAATCAGTTTTTGGAGAGATTCTGGAGTTGCAAATCCAGCAGCTCTTAACAATTGTTTCCCTCTGATGCCGCAACCAATAATCCCTAATCGAATCTGTTTTCCGTTTGGCTGTAGTTCGGGGATAGTTGCTGTTTCTTTACTTAATTTAAAGACGTCGCTCACATCGTGCATCGTCTTATCATATTTTTGCTTCTTATAAACACCATAGGCTAAAGCTCCCAATACAGGAACTGTAACTAATGCCTTCAATGCTTCTCGTCTGCCTTGTGATTCGGGCAGTTGACTGTCGTTAGACTGAGCGTTGTTATCTTTATTTGGCTCTGGAACTATCTTATCTTCGGATGTCATGTTTGTTAAGCTGTTTTGCGTTTTAATAATCTTGAAATGTATCGGTCAAATCCGATAATGTGCGAGGTAGGGAAATATATTAATACCATCAATGCTCCTATCTCTATCAGGTTCTTGTCTATCCATAGATAAGAGCCTTCGGTTGGCATCATAGAATTTGCGCCTATATAAGGTATGTGAGACAAATAGTATAGGCTAAGAAAAACGATACCTCCGATAGATGCATAACGCGAAAAGCAACCAAGTATAAGTCCGAGTCCGACAAGTGTTAATCCGTAGATATTAACATAGTTCGAAAAGGCTAGAAATTCTGCGTTTTCGGCAATACTGTGGAAGAAGTCTGCCATAAATCCTCGTGAATCCATAAGGTAAGGATAAGCAGTCCAACTTGAACTGAAGAGTTTTACAAGACCTTCGTATAAAAAATGCCAGCCAATCAGTAATCTGAGTATTACCAGCCAGAGGGTCTGAGGGCGCGAATAAGATGTTAGTTTATTCATGGGTTAGTAAATAATAAGTTCTGTCTTTTTCAAGAAAGTTAAAATATAGATTGTTTAATTGTTCATATAATTTATAAAAAGCTGAGCATTTTTCTTGTTGTCTTGAGCCTATTTTGTCAATGACAAACAAGACGGCTTTAAGTTTTTGTTAATGAGTGCTATAATGTGCAATCACGGTAGCATTTATTCAATCCTAAAAAGTAAATGAAAATGCGGAATAAAGCTAGGAATATTTTAAATAAGTAAATCTCTCATTACTGTTAAAAAAAGTTGGTATTTATAATAAATTGTATAACAATAGTAAATCTCTTAGAGCAAAAATCTTTTTTTATTCAAAATAATGTAATAAAACAAACGCGTATTTGTGACAATTTAATATTATATGCTATCTGCAGGATAAATTATCCCCAATTGTTTCCTTATTTCATCAATAATTTCTATTGTAATTAATGAATTTTCAAGGCTATTGATTGTCGATTCTTTTTCATTTTTTTGAATTAGGTCAATGAATTCTGCAACTTCAAAATAATACTCATGTGTAGGATTGGGAGTACTTATTATAGTTTCCTCTCCTCCTCGTTTTTTTAGTGTTACTTTGTTTATGATATTTATCCGGTCGGCAGTTATTGTACCCTCTTCTCCCTGTATCTCTGTTGGTAGGCTCGAATCTGCTATTTTGGAATACATGATTGTTGCATCCATGCCTTCATATTCAAAATTAACACTTCCTTGTCCATCGGCTCCTGTAAACAGTTTAAGGCCTGTAGCACTAATTTTTTTAGGTCGCCCGAATAAGACTACCATCGGATATATGGTATATACGCCCAAATCCATTACTGCTCCGTTAGATAATGACGGGTCGAAGGCATTTAATATAACACCTTCTTTTAGTTTGTCGTACCGAGAGGAGTATTGGCAATAACAAGAGAAATATTTACGTATTGTACCTATTTCTTTTAGGTTGTCTTTTATTGTAGAGAAGTTTGGGGTCATTGTCGGCTTCATTGCTTCCATTAGCGTTACATTATACTTCTCGGCTGCCGCTATCATGGCTTTTACCTCATTCGCATTCGATGCAAATGGCTTTTCACAAAATACGTGTTTGCCATGTTGTATACACAATATGCTTTGTGAAGCATGTAGCGAATTCGGTGATGCAATATATACCGCGTCTATCAAATTGCTAGAAACCATATCTTCAAGAGAAGTGAACGTATGGGGAACATTGTGCTTTTTCGCAAATTCATCTGCACGTTCTTGTGTACGGGAATAGATTGCTGCAAGTTCGAAACGATGGTCAAGTCTCGCCGCTTCCAGAACTTTGTCTACTATAAAATTTGTGCCTATAACTCCGAAGCGGACTTTAAATGAGCCATTTTCCAACGATTCCATATATAATAATTTATAGAAAGACAAAGGTAAATATTTATTATTTAAGGAACTAGATAAAAATATTTCATTTGTTCTTAAAATGTTGCTTAATTAAAGATTTTTAGAGACTTTGAGGGCATTTAGTTGTCATTTTATCGATTATTATCTCTGTAGTGCAAACAGAGAGGAATGCACTACAGAGATTTTAATTTTTAATATCCGGGATTTTGCTTCAATAAATTGTTCGCTCCTATCAGACTATAGTGAATAGGGAATCTATTCAGGTCTGTATTGTTAGTTGCTTTATGATCCCACCAATTTTCTGTTACATAGGCATCCCAACGTACTAAATCGGTTCGTCTTCTGCCTTCTGCCAAAAATTCTAATTGCCATTTATCCAGCATGCGGTATTTATCCAGCTTAGAGCCCGTTACAGGGTCAGGGTCGTTGCCATTTGCAAAATAGCGTTTTCGTACGGTGTTGATCAATTCGGCTGCACCATCTTTGTCTCCTGCCCGCATTTTGCATTCTGCTAGTGTATAATAAATTTCGGCAAGGCGAATAACAGGCACGTCCGGATCGAATTTGCGGTTTTTCTCACTCTGATTAGGACGTGGGCTACGTTTAGTAACACGCACACAAGATGCTTCTTCTGCTGTGGCAATTGTAGATGGAAGTGACTCCAATGTCGGATATTCTGCCGATCCAACTTTTGCAAAATAAGCGACCTGATCTCTTACTACAAGTGTTTTTCCGCTGTATTCTCGGCTTCCTGTACATGTCCAGTTTGGATTTGTCGGATTTACAAGTTCTCCCACAATAAACATTCCACGATACTTGCCGGCTCCTTCGTATACATATAGTTGTTTGCGAATATCGTTATCGTTGAACTTGGCATAAGCACCACCCAATTTGTAAGAATATTTTTTACCTGTCGGATCGAGGCTTGGTATTAGTCCAATACCGTTATTAGAGCCTGAACCTTCTAGTCCTCCCAAATAATTTTTGTAGTTGTAAGGTACCATATAGCTCCAGTACATACCATCAGTTTCGAGCTTAGCATTCTCGCTTGGTACAGACCAAATAATTTCGGGACTAGTTTCGTTATCGAAACCGAATATATTTGTCCAGTCTGTATCCAATTTGTATTTGCCGTATTTTCCGTTGATAATATCCTGGCAGATTGTTGCTGCTTCTGAATACTTTTCTTCGCCGATATATGATTTGGCGTTAAAATAAAGACGAGCCAGTAAAGCTGCTCCGGCAGCCCGATTGATACTTCCGTTTTCCAATCCGCCAAGCTCTTCTTTTACAGGAAGATTAGGGATAGCTTCTTTGAGTAATTTCTCTATAAAATCGAAAGTCTCTTTATCAGTAGAACGTCCTTTTACTTCACTCTGTGTAGTGGTATATAGAGGTACTCCTCCAAAGAAATCCAGACCATCCAGATAAAAAGAGGCTACAAGTGCCTTTTGCTGATTTAACATCGATTCTCGTGTGCCTTCAGCAAATCCCAAAGCATCGAAGTTTACTTTTTCTAAATCTTCGAGAGCATCCCATGCAAGAGCCACTCCCATAGCAAAGTTAGTCCATCCTGTTTCTATAAAAGCCATGTCCTCAGTGTATTCATGGTGATGGAATTTTTGATACAAGGCTCCATTATACCAGTCGCTACCACGTGTAGGCAAGCAAAATTCATCGGTACCCAATTCTTGCAACATCCAGCGAGGCTCATTGTTGGCAATATACCAGCGCCAATGTGTAAACGGACGGTTGAAACGTTCCCAAACAGCTTCCTGAGAGGTGTAGAATGTCTCAGGAACTACCTGTGAATAAAATGTAGGTTCTACGCTACACGAAGTAATTGCGAATAGACAAATCGTAATTCCGATTAAGACGGAATTATATATTTTAAACTTTTTCATCTTTTGTGTATGTTTAGAAATTTAACTGAAGACCTAATGTATAAGTGCGGGTTGTAGGATAAAAATCATCTCTTGACCAGAATTTTTCCGTACCACCTTCCCATCCTGTGATATTCACTTGGGGGTTCATGCCGCTATAGCCGGTAATGGTGCAAACATTACCTACGGTTCCGTATATGCGTAGGCGGTCTATCAGTTTCGTATATTTCTTCATAGAAAGGGTGTACCCGAGTGTGATCGCATCTATCTTTAAGAATGTACCGTCTTCGAGATAGTAATCACAGATTTGTTTTTCTCCTTTAATATGGTTGAATTCGCCATATGCTGATTTTAATACATTCGTATTTCCCTGCCCCTGAATTCCGAAGTACATGTTTAGGGCATTGTATACATCAAAGTCGATCCAGCTTCGCAGACTGATTCCCATGTCGAGATTTTTATACTGCAAGGTGTGTCTCCATCCGAGGATGAGCTTAGGTGTATAATTTCCGATGTATTGTTTATCATTTTCGGTTTTTTCGGATGCCGGTATTATTTTTCCTTCTTTGTTGTAGAGTAAGAATTTTCCATCATCGTCGAATCCTGCAAACTTCCAAAGATAGAACGCACCTATTGTAGAACCTTCTTCTATGCGTGCTGCATCTCCCGGGCTACCCGGGGCAGGAAAACCATTTCCGTTGTAATATGTATTATTCCCCCAAAGAGTAAGAATCTTACCCGAGTTGTGACCTAGGTTGAGGTTGCTGTTCCATGTGAAATCTTTAGTACGGATGATGTCTCCGCCAATTTCAAACTCCCATCCTTTACTCTCCATACTTCCTATGTTTTGGTACTGAGAGCCTTGTGTGAATGGTGGTTGAGGAACTTTAACGCTGTAGATAAGGTTGTCGATCTTACGTCTGTAATAATCGAATTTACCATATAGGCGACCATCGAAAAGCGAATAATCCAAACCGAAATTCCATTCTTTCTTTTCTTCCCATCCCAGATTTGGATTTATATTTTGGGTTTTACCAAATGAGTATGCCCATGTTCCGTCAGGAAGCATCCAGTACGCATCAGAGCCCAGCATATCTGCCATATAAGAAGAGCTGAAGTCGTTATTTCCTGTTACTCCATAACCAACCCGGACTTTGAGGTCATCTATCCAGCTTATATTCTTCATAAACTTTTCACCCGAGATGCGCCATCCACCCGATAAAGACCAGAAATCGGCCCAACGGTTGTCTGCGGCAAACTTTGATGAACCTTCGTGTCTGAGTGAAGCCTGTAATAGGTACTTGTTTTGATAGGAATAGTTGGCACGTGCAAATACAGAGAATAAACGTTCTGTGATATCCTTGCCTGAACTCATTCCGGCTTTGCCATCACTCAGATACGATCCGGCACCGATATTCCAAAATTTTATCCCATCCACATCGAAATCGTAATTGGAAACACTGAACCCTTCACCGTTTTTCTCAAAATAAGAATACCCGGCCACAGCATTTAGTACATGTCCGCCATCAAATTCTTTGATGTAAGTTGCGAAACCTTCGGAAGTAAGATTTTCTGTTTTGTCGAAAGTGAGGGTTGCGGCTCCTCTTCTTCTGTCTTCTATCTCTTCTCGGTGATAGCGCGATTTGTAGAAATGGTATTCCCACTGGCGGTTTTCATATCCTATTACTTGCTGGAATGACAGGCCGGGTATAGGTTTTATATTCAATTTGAAAGTAGCTTCGGGCTTGAACCATTTGTCCAGTCCTTCGTAAGTACTCAGGTTAGCATCCGCTAAAACGTTATAGTCCAGTGTTTCGTTGGTCCATACATTGTAGCCTGTTTCGCTATCAGGGTCGTAAGGAGATCTGGTTGGGTTGTTGCGCATCGCCTGCTGGAAGTTTGGATAGTTGTTATTGCGCATCGCCTGACGATAATCTACGCTCGGTCTGATTTCGAGCCATCCGTCAAGAACTTTAAAGTTGGCGTTAAATCTTCCTCCGTAATCCTGACGTTCATCTTTGATTGAAATTCCCTGATTTTTTTCATAAAAAAAGGAAGAATATATCTGAGCATTCTCTGTTCCGGCTTCGAGAGAAAGATGGTGCTTTTGTGAAAAGTTATCATCATTGATAAGCTCTTTCCACCAATTTGTATCTGTACCATAATCTGTACCGATCTTATGCTCTGCATATTCTCTTCCTGTTAGCATCTCTGGAGCTCCGTAATTTTGTTTTTTTGTCATTTCGCTCGAATAAGTCATTTTCACCTTACCGCTTGTATTCGATCCACTTTTGGTAGTAATGAGTATTACACCCGATGCAGCACGTGTCCCATAAATAGCTCCGGCAGAGGCATCTTTAAGGACGTCGATAGTCAAGATATCGTCTTGCGAGAGTGAGCGTATGTCTCCCCCCGGAAACCCATCGATAACGATAAGAGGCGACTTCCCCGAGTTTATGGAAGTCATCCCTCGCAACTGGAATGTAGTTCCTGCATTTGCACTACCGATATTGTTCATAATAAGTCCGCTAACTCTACCTTGTAAAGCGGAGGAAACGTCCGATCCGCCTACTCCTGTCATCAGGTCTTTTGCTGATATGGATGTTACCGAACTGGTTACTTGCTTCTTCTCTAATGTACCATATCCAATTACGACTACCTCATCTAGTGTTTTGGTATCTTCTTGTAGCTGTACGTTAAAAGATGTTTGTCCGGCTACGGATACTTCTTTCGATATATATCCTACAAATGAAATAAGCAAAGTAGCGTTTTCGGGCACGTTGTCCAATCTGGCTATTCCATCGATATCTGTGATATTTCCATTTGTAGTTCCTTTTACCGCTACATTGGCGCCAATTACAGGGCCAACATTGTCGCTTACTGTTACTGTTACTGTTTTACCTTTTTGCAAAGGTGCTGTTTCGTGCACTATGGATTTATTCGTATCGTTTCGGTCGGAGGCCTGAAGGTTGTATGGGCATAATGTGATTCCTGCTATTGTAAAAGTTAATAAGGAAAACATTTTGAATGATCTGATAGGCCGGGTATTAAATTTTTGTTGTGTCTTCATCAATTTTAAGTAAAATTGTTAATAATCGACTTTAAATTTTGGGATTTTGATTAAGGTGTGGTGTGATTTTGGTTTTAGGCTTTTGAATACTATGTTTTCATGGTGGGCATCTCCTTAAAAATGTTTAATATTTGGGCTTACTCTGTTAAATAGGATTTTCAGCATACTCCTTTTAACAAAACAATCATTAATGATAGTTTAAATATGGATAAGGAAATCCTCAAAAGGAAAATTGGTCTGAAAATCAGGAGTATAAGGGAGGGTAAAAACTTATCCATAATGGATTTGGCAGATATGCTGGATATAGAATATAATAATCTGATACGAATAGAAAAAGGGCGTACAAATCCAACAATAATAACATTGTATAAGATAGGTCAGGCATTAAATGTTAAATTGCCTGAAATAGTAGATGTAGATTAAGCAGACAAACTAAAATCTCTGGGCGATTTTATATTGTTGCTTGTTAGTGTTTTATGAAAATGTCGATTTTTTCATACGGATAACCCTTTATCAAACTCATAAAAGCATACCATGTTTGAGGTATAAATATACCACATCAAGGGGATTTCATACCTAATTTGCTCATTATACTTTTGTGATAGATATTATCTGTTTTTAACAAATAAATATCTAATATATCTATAAAGATTGTTTGAGTTAAATTATAAAAAGGTTATGCTAAATTTTAGAAAATTAAAGTTACTGTTATTATTTACTGTTCTTACTTTATTTGTTTCCGCACAAACAGGCGACATATACACTATAAAAGGACATGTAACAGATGCTGGAGGTACAGACCTGCCCGGGGTGACAATACAAGTGAAGGGTAATGCTCAGTCGGGAACCCTGACGGATATAGATGGTCATTACTCCATATCAGTGAAAAAAAACGAAATTCTGATATTCTCATATTTAGGATTTGAAACACATCAGGTTGAAGTATTATCGAATAAACCAATAGATGTAGTTTTGAAAGAAAATAGTACCGAACTGGATGAAGTAGTAGTGACTTCGTTAAATATCCCTCGCGAAAAAAAGGCTTTGGGTTATGCCGTACAAGCCGTATCGGGGAAAGCTCTGGAGACAAGGCCAACCAATGCATTGAGTGCCCTTTCGGGGAAAATATCGGGTTTGCAAGTTATATCTAGTGGAGGAAATATGGGAGGATCTTCTCGTGTAACACTGCGTGGTATAAATTCGATTACAGGAAATAATCAGCCATTGTATATTATCGACGGAGTACCTCTCGATAATACTGACATGAATACCTCTTCTACAATTAATGGTAGCGCAGGAAAAGATGTGGGAAGTACAATACAGGATATAAATCCGGACGATATAGCAGATATAAATGTATTGAAAGGCCCTTCGGCTGCAGCTCTTTATGGAACACGTGCCGCAAATGGTGTGATACTGATCACAACAAAAAAAGGCAGTAGCAATACAGATCGTTTAGATATTCAAGTAAATACGGGTATCGAGCTCGAAAATGTAGTAAGACTGCCCAAACGCCAGAAATTATATGGTGGTGGATATAGTACTTCGTTCCAAAAAGTAACTATAGACGGAAAAGAATACAATGTCGTAGATTATGCAGCTGATGAGAGCTGGGGTCCAAAGCTTGACGGGACACCTGTATTACACTGGTATAATCTCGATCCTGAGTATGCCAATGATTACCTGAATCCTGAGCCTTGGGTTTATCCAAAGAATGACGTTACCGATTTTTTTCGTACCGGAGTGTCGAATACAAATAATATAGCGTTTTCAAAGAATTCATCAAGTAGTGCTTTTCGTGTATCATTTACCAATAAGAATGTAAAAGGTACAGTTCCCAATTCTTCGTTGAGCAGAAATGCAGTGAATATATCGGGGAGTACAAAAGGGGATCTGGTTTCATTCTTCGGAAATGTAAACTATATAAATAATAAATCTACAGGTCGTCCGTGGACAGGAGCTTCGAACCGTAATATTATCCTCGAAGCATATCAATGGGGACAAGTGCAGGTAGATTATAAGAGACTAAGTGAATATAAACGTGCCGATGGTACGCCTCGTGCATGGAATCGTACAAGCTGGGAAAATACAACAGCTGCCGAGAAAACAAAATATATAGATAATCCTTATTGGTCAGCCTACGAAAGTTATCTGAAGGAGAACAGAGACAGGTTGTATGGTAATATAGGTTTAGTGATTACCCCGACTAAATGGTTGAGTCTGACAGGACGTATAAATGGTGATGTGTATCAATACAATTCGCAAGATCGTATTGCATATTACTCTCGTTCGCAGTCGATGTATCAGGAATATTCCCAAAAGTTTGATGAGTTTAATTATGAATTCTTGGCAACATCAAATAACCGTTGGGGTGATCACTCTTTAATCGCTAACCTTGGTGCGAATTATATGAGACGTAACAGACGAGTAAGCGATATACAAACATCGGGTGGGCTTATGATTCCGGCATATTATAGCCTGAATAACGCTTCCTCTGTCATTATAAACCCGTCTACAGGTCTTTACAAAAAAGCAATATCATCAGTATACGGAAGTGTTTCGTATGGATGGAAAAGTATGTTGTACTTAGATGGTACTATCCGTAATGACTGGTCTTCGACCTTACCTACAGATAATAATTCGTTCTTGTACCCATCTCTTACATCATCTTTTGTATTCACAGAACTTCCGGCATTTAAAGATCAGAACTGGCTGTCATTCGGTAAAGTCCGTTTGGGTTGGGCAGAAGTTGGTAATGATACTGATCCTTATCAGTTGTATAAGACTTATGAGGCTTTGAATGCATTTGAAGGAAATATATCTTATACTTTATCAGATAAATTAAATAATCCTAATCTAAAGCCTGAGATTACATCATCTTGGGAGGCCGGATTGCAATTGCAATTATTTAATAATCTGATCGGATTGGATGTTACTTATTACAATAATAATAGTCGTAATCAGATCATACAATTACCTACATCAGATGCTTTCGGATATAGTTATAAACTGATCAATGCAGGGAAGATAAACAACAAGGGTATTGAGGCTACGTTGACCGTGAATCCGATCCGTCAAAAGGATTGGGACTGGACAGCAATTGCAAACTTCTCAAAAAACAGTAATAAAATTATCAAATTGTCGGATGCAGTCAATACATTACAGTTGAGTAATACTTTGGTTTCGCTTGTCGCACAAGAAGGTGAGAGTTACGGACAGATAAAAGGCTATGATTTTGTATATGCACCTGATGGAAAGAAGGTAGTAAACAGTGATGGCGTATATATGCGTACCGATCAGTTTGCTTCGCTAGGGAGCGTATTGCCTGATTTCTTATGGAGTTTCCAGAATCAGTTGAGATACAAAGACTTTACATTCGGATTCCTGATCGATTCCCGTGTTGGTGGTAAGTTCTTCTCTCAGACTTACAAAGTGGGTATGTACTCAGGTATCTTAGAATCTACAGCAGCGAATAATATTCGTGAAGATGGTATTGTTCTTGATGGCGTTACCGGTAATGTTGTATTCAATGCCGACGGAACATATACTGTTTCTAATACAGCGACAAACGACAAGCGTGTAACTGCTCAGGCATGGGCACAGAATCAGTATAACGGGCCAACAGCATATACCGTTTTTGATGCTACATTTATTAAGCTTCGTGAGTTAACTCTTGGATATACATTCAATCTTCCAAAATGGAAAGTTAAGAGTATAAACGTAACGGCTTATGCCCGCAACTTATGGAATATTTATACCAAGAGCAAGGATATCGATCCCGAACTGACCAATAGTAGTGGTAATGTACAAGGTATAGAAGGCGGTAACCTACCTACTCCTGTAACCTACGGTATAAATCTTGGTTTCAAATTTTAAAATAAACTATCTGTATGAAAATTAATAAACTATATATATTAGGCTTATTTGCTTCAGTTTTATTGTCCTCTTGTGTTGATGATATAAATGAAGATCCCAACCGCCCAACGTCAGTGCCAACCACCTCTTTGATCACTTCTGCTGAGAAATTGCTGATTGATAATCTCCGTAGCGAACAGGCATCGTTGAGAGGTTCCATGTTGTTTGTTCAGTATTTTTCTCAAAATACATATACTACCCAATCGCGATATGATATTCCTTTCAGTTATTCTGATGATTACTGGAAAGGGTTATATAAAACATTAAATAATCTGGAGGAGGTAGTAAAGTTGAATACTGATCCTTTAACAAAAGATGTGGCAACTGCTAATGGTGCAGGACGCAATGCTACTCAGATAGCAATAAGCCGTATATTGAAATCGTATGCATTCTATGCTCTTACCGATGTGTTTGGGAATATCCCTTATCAATCTTACGGTAATAAAGATGAAGATTTTCAGGCATTACAACAAAATCCTGAGAATATAACTCCTAAGTATGCGTCGCAGGAGAAAATCTATGCAGACATATTGAATGAGCTGAAAGCAGCCGGAGATACATTGATCAAATATCAATCGGAAACAACTTTTGGCAAGGCCGATATTATTTATGCAGGTAGCAATCAGAAGTGGGTAAAGTTTGCAAACTCGCTGCGCCTACGTTTTTCTACACGCATAAAAGATAAGAATCAGGCTTTGTATCAAGAACACTTTCAGGATGCATTGAGTAAAGGTGTGTTTACAAGTAATGCTGATAATGCAGCATTCAAGTATTCTGCTACTTCCCCTAACGAAGCTCCTTTATATAGAGCTACGGTTACAGCCAACCGGAAAGACTTTGCGATATCTAATATCTTTGTGGATCTGCTTCAAGGGAAGAATGCAATTTTGCCCGTTTCTGATCCTCGTTTACCGATATATGCCTTACCGGCAACAGCTACTAATACTTATGTAGGACTTCCTTATGGCTTAGCAAACGATCAGGCGGGTAAATTCGCAGCAACAGGAGTGAGTTTGCCGGGAGCGGTTATCAATGCGGCAAACTATGCTGAGGTATTGATGGAATACGCCGAAGTAAAATTCTTGGTCTCAGAATATAATTCTTGGTCTCAGGCTGATTATGCATCAGGTGTTCGGGCTTCTCTCGAAAAGTGGGGAGTCTCAGCCGACAATGTGAATACTTATTTGGAGTCTCTTCCTGCTGCTAGTAAAGAGAATGTTTTGACACAAAAGTATATCGCTCTTTATATGCAAGGTCTCGAATCATGGAGTGAATATCGCCGTACAGGCTATCCTTCATTCTTGGTAAAAGAAGGAGATGTTGTATTTCAAGGGACGATAGATGGCGCAGGAGTAACATATCGTTTCGATCCGTTGTTTGGAGATGGAGGTGTTCCGGGACGTTTATACTACCCTACTAAGGAACAGAATGTGAATAAAGCCAACTATCAAGAAGCTCTGTCTGCACAGGGTAATGATAAAATAGAAACAAAATTGTGGGTGTTTAAAAAGTAGTTTGTAGCTTTACTTCAAACAAAAGTATAATAAAGATATGAAGAAATATTTAATAATGATGGCTGCTGCATTTGTACTAATGTCTTGTAATAAGGTATCGGAACATAAGCTGACAGACGGAAAATGGAGAGGTGAATTCTCTATTTCAGATCAGAAATTTCCATTCTTGTTTGACGTCGAAGGTTCTGCAACAGACTCAACAACTGTGTATCTGATAAATGGGGCAGAGCGTGTTCCGCTCAAAGGTGTGGTTTACTCAAACGATACCGTAACTATTCCGATATTAGCTTATGATGCTGTATTAACAGGTAAAATAGCCAATGGTAAATTTGAAGGGAAATTCAAAAAGCTATTTATAGATAACGATGAGGGTGTGTCTTTCTCGGCAGAAAAAAGTGATGCTCCGCGCTTTGAAGTTGCGGACAAAGCTACAGAGATTTCTCTTGCCGGTAAATGGGATATCCAGTTTATAGGACAAAAAGGAGATACTGCTCATAATGTAGGGATTTTCAGTCAGGATAAAAATATTCTTACCGGCTCTATTCTTACCAATGCAGGAGACCTTCGTTATCTCGAAGGAGCTTTGACAAACGATGGTTTTCAGTTTTCTGCATTTGCGGGTCTTAGTCCATATCTGATAAAAGGAAAGTTTGAAGGAAATGATAGTTTTACAGGGGAGTTCTATACCACACGAGGTGTAACAAAACTTGTTGGAAAGCGCAATGCCGAAGCTGCTCTTGCCGATCCTTATAGTTTAGCTTATATGAAGAAAGGAGAGGATCGCCTCAATTTCACATTCCCTAATGTAGAAGGTCAGAAAGTCTCTTTATCCGACCCTCGTTACAAAGGCAAGGTGGTAATTGTATCTATCCTTGGCAGTTGGTGTCCAAATTGCTTGGACGAAATGGAATACCTATCTCCATGGTATAAAGAAAACAGTAAGAGAGGCGTTGAAATCATCGGGTTGGCATTTGAGCGTAAAGATGATCCGGAATATGTAAAGACTGTGCTCTCCCGCTTGGTTAAGCGTTATAATGTAGATTATGAAATCCTGTTTGCAGGCAAGCTGGGTGATGATGCTACTGCTAAGGCTCTTCCGCAGGTGAGTAAAATCATGGGTTATCCTACTACTATCTTTATCGATAAGAAAGGTATTGTAAGAAAGATACACACCGGATTTAATGGTCCTGCTACCGGACTGTTTTATGAGGAGTTTAAACAAGACTTCAATAAAGTAGTAGACGATTTGCTGGCAGAGAAATAAAAAAAACTATAAAAGATAGGCTAAAGGAAGATAATATGAACTCCTTTAGCCGTTTTTTTATATATCTGCCTTATTCTTATTTTTAGGCTTCATCCCAAACAAAGGCCTTATGATAGAATAGCGTCTTATCCCAAATTCGTATATCACCCATGTAATAGTAAATGTTCCTATCACCATGATTGAGAACTTAGGAAAGAACCCTATATCGACATACTTCAGGTAATATCCCAGAGCAATAATAATTGTTTGATGCAGGATATAAAATGGATATACAGCTTCATTTCCGTATGCCACTATTTTACTTGGTTTGTTGAGGTATATAGCAGCATAACCAATCAACGTTAAAATCCACGACCAGGCATTAAAAACCTTGACCAAAGCTTGCACCTCCCCCTTGAAGGGAAAATCGCCGATCACATACCAAAGACACATCAACAGAGGAAACCCAATGATACCACTAATCAGAAATTTCAGCCTGTTTTTAGTTACTGCATCCCAAAAGGAATCCTTCAATGAAATTAACAGATAACCAAAAAAGAAGAATGTACAATAATTAACAAGATTGTACCAGTCATTTATTAGCCCGTTTGTCTGTGGAAAATAAGGTGCTAGAAATAACTGCCACAAGAAGAGTGGTATGATGAATATATAGAATCCAAAAGCTTTTGATACGATGGCTTTCAGTTTTCTTATCAGCCATGCTTCGGGATGCTTCCGCAGATAAAGAAAAGCCGGAAGCATTACCATAGAGAATATCAGTAGGTAAAGTATAAACCATAGGTGGTGCCACGATATATTTCCTTCGGGATATGATCCGATGAATGCTTCCTTAGGCCAGAAATCGAAGTAGCTGCCGCTAAACTGCCCCTTGTCTAATCGTTCGAAATAAACTTGTGGTGGAACGACAAAGATCATACCTACGATAAGGGGAATAAGAAGCCTTTTGTGACGCTCTATCGCAAACTGGATAGCACTTCGTTTTGTCAGAGCATAGTAAGTTCCCATTCCTGATATTACAAAGAGCAAAGCCAACCGCCATTGGTTGAGAAAAAGCATCGGGAAAACAGTTCCTTCATATATCACTGAGTTTTTTATGTGAAAACTCCACGGAACGAAAAACATTCCCACATGATAGAAAATCAATAGAGCAAAGGCGATTACTCGTAAACTGTCAATGTCATATCTGCGCATAGCATGAGAAGATTAAGTATCAAATATTAGATTGTAATATGTTATATTAATAAGACAATCTTTCCAATTAAAAATCACATACTAAAGAGATTTTTATGAAGTTATTTTAACTTATTGATCTTGACAGTACTGTAATGCAAATATTTACTTTACTATATTTTTTTATGGATTTTATATTAAACAACAAATTCTCAGTCCATAAACTCAAGTGATATCCTATTCAGAAAAGCTACAGTCTTGTGTATTTCCTTATACATAACGATATCGTCGTTTACGAAGGCTACTTCTTTGCGATATTCTTTCAGGAAGTTTTCGAGTATAGGAGATGTTTTTGCAGGACGGCGAAAATCTATTCCCTGAGCCGCATTCATTAATTCGATGGCGAGTATATGATTTAAGTTATCCATTACTTTGAATATCTTAATCGCAGCATTGGCTCCCATACTCACGTGGTCTTCTTGTCCATTGGATGAAACAATAGAGTCGCTCGATGCAGCATAACAATACATCTTATTCTGGCTAACCATCGAAGCCGAAGCATACTGAGGTATCATAAACCCCGAATTTACTCCCGGATTAGCCACGAGAAATTCAGGCAGTCCGCGTAACCCCATAATTAGCTGAGCCACACGTCTTTCCGAAATGTTACCTAATTCGGCTAAGGCAATTGCCAAAAAATCGTATGAAATAGCGAGGGGCTGTCCGTGGAAGTTTCCTCCCGATATAATTTTATCTTCGTCGGGGAAGATGGTCGGGTTATCCGTTACTGAGTTTATCTCTGTCAACAACACCGAGGCTACATATCTTATAGCGTCTTTTGTTGCTCCATGTACCTGAGGAATACATCTGAAAGAGTAAGGGTCTTGTACATGATCTTTTTCCCTGGCGACAAGCTCACTTCCCTCAAGTAGTTTTCTGAAATTATCGGCGGTTTCTATTTGTCCTTTATGCGGACGCATCTGGTGGAGGCAATCTAAAAACGGATCGAGGCAGCCGTCAAAAGCTTCGAGTGAAAGGGCTGCTATTAAGTCCGCTTTTTTAGATAGTTTGAATGCTCTCAACATAGCGAATACCCCGTTGGCACTCATAAACTGCGTTCCATTCAGCAGAGCCAGCCCTTCTTTGCTCATCAGGCGGATTGGCTTCCATCCAAACTCATCGAGAACGCTCATCGCTTCACGTTTACGCCCCTGATAATAAACATCGCCGACACCAATAAGGGGTAAGAATAGATTTGCCAGTGGCGCTAAATCGCCTGATGCTCCCAGTGAACCACGATCGCAAACGATGGGAATAATATCATTATTGAAAAAGTCGATTATCCGCTGTACAGTAATAACTTGTACTCCGCTATACCCCAATGATAAGGCGTGAGCTTTGAGAAGCATCATCAGCTTGACAATAACAGGAGAGATTTCTTCACCTACGCTGCAAGCATGCGATTTAACAAGGTTCTCCTGCAAGCGTGTAAGTTCATCCGGAGATATGTTCTTGTTGCAGAGCGAACCGAAACCTGTGGTAATGCCATACATCGGTGTTTTTTGCGACTCTATTTTTTGATCCAGATAATCCCTGCACTTTTGTATACGTTCTTTAGCCTCAGCAGCTAATTCTAGTTTAAGGTTTTTGTTGATTATTTGTTCAATGATCTCGAAGTCCAACTCTCCGGAACCGATATAATAGACATTCTTCATAAACTTATAGTATTTTGCTTACTCTACTCAATAACTCCTGCTCTTTCATGATGGCTTCGCTCTCCAGGTAGTTTGCCTCTTGTGTCATCAGCGCTACATATTCTATGTCTTTGATCGAAGAAAGATTTATTTTTACATTCAGTATGGCACTTATTGCAGCAGTGCGGGCTGTCATTATAGCTACACAGGCATCCGTTATAGCATTCTGATTGCCTTGGTCGGCTACCTGTGCTATAACATCCATTATGTCCACGGCTTTGCGTGCTACTTCCATTGGTATTTCTGCTGCAATCTTGGTTGCTTCCTGTATCTGGTTGTTGCGTTCTGTTTTTTCTTCGTCTGTTTCTTTGGGGAGTTTGAATGCGGCGAAAACATTATTATATGCTTCCGAATCGGCATCTATATCTTTCATAAAGCTTGCCCTATAGTTTTCTGTTATAGCGACAATTTTTTTCATCAATCCTTCTTTGTCTTCATACTTTTTTTTACCAATGGTAAGATTGGCTACCATTTCTGTCAATGCTGATGCTATTGCTGCATTTAATGCTGCAATGCTACCTCCTCCGGGTACAGGGTCATTTCCTGCTGTCTTTGCTAAAAAATCTTTAACTGATAGGTTTACTAGCATGGTACTACAATTTAAAAGGTTAAGAATTATGTAATTTCTTAAGAATATTATTTATGTCTGCTCGCACTCTATTCGGATAGCGTTTTTTATTATAAATGAATGGATTTTTCATTATTAATATGAGTTCTGTAAACTCTGAATCACTCAAGAAATAAATTTGTTTATGAAAATATTGTACAGCAGCATTCCGCACCCCTATTATTTTATTAGGGAATACAAATTTTGAGGCATAATATCTCAAGCACTCTTTTTGTGATGCGTAATCTTCTGTCAAAGAAGTGAGTAATATTACTTCAGATGTCTTTGTGTGTAGGGGATACCAGCTTATGTAGATCACTTTCTCACATGCACACGGGGAATCATTTTTCTCTAACGTTTTATTTAAGAAATGCTCCCAAGCGTTGTTATCTAAAGCATCCGGATAGATTATATTGTATATCTCATAGAATCTATTTGGCAGCTCGGGACTATTCTTAATATCATTTATATATACACCTGTCTCCGCTTTATTTAGAATAAAGTATCCACCCAGTTTGACAAAATACAACATACCAATAATGATAATTATCGGAAAGATAAAAATTATTAGCAATATGTTTTTCTTTCTTTTTGTCATTTCCTTTTCCATTAGTATATGGAATGTCTCTTACCGGCAGTATGATAAAACATATTAAAACAAGAACCAAGATAGTTTTTATAATAGATTTTATTGTTTCTGCATAGTAAAACGCTTAATTGTTAAAAAGTAACAAAAGTAACAGTTTTTTGATGTTTTCGGTTGTTACTTTTTTATCCCTCTAACTTAATATAAAATACTCTATAATAGATAAATTTAAACCCGAAAATTAATTTTTAATTAAAAATAACTCCATTTTTAATTGTTTTTTCTACAATATTCATTCCTATATGGTAAGGCAGAAACTTGTAAGAAGGATATTCCAATATCACTAAATCGCCCTGCTTGCCCACATCTATACTACCAATCTTGTCCGCTATTCCCAAAGCTGCCGCCCCGTTTATAGTGAGCGCACTAACAGCCTCTTCGGGCGAAAGCTGCATATAAATGCATGCCAAAGCAAATAACAGAGGTATGGAATTCGTAAAACTACTTCCCGGATTGAGGTCTGTGGCTAAAGCGACAGCACAGCCCGTGTCTATCATATATCGGCCTCGTGCATAATCTTCTTTCAGAGAAAATGCGGTGCATGGCAATAAGGTAGCGACAGTATTGCTATTTGCTAAATCTGCAATTCCTTTGTCTGATGCCTGTAGCAGATGGTCTGCCGATAATGCACCTAATTCTACAGCCAGTTCAGCTCCACCGAGTGTCACGATCTCGTCTGCATGTATTTTTAGTTTAAAGCCAAGATTTTTTGCTGCTGTTAAGTATCTTCGTGATTGTTGTATGTCAAATACATTCTTTTCGCAAAATATGTCGCAGCAATCTGCCAGATTCTTGTCCTTTACTAAAGGTATCACTTCCTTTATCAGGTAGTCTAAGAAAGTATCTTCTCTGCCTTTATATTCCTGAGGTGTGGCATGTGCTCCCATAAAAGTGCTTACGATATCTACAGGATGCTCTTCGTCCAGAGATTTCATTACTTCCAGTTGTTTAAGCTCTGTCTCTTTGTCCATTCCATAACCGCTCTTACCCTCTATAGTGGTTACACCCATAGCGAACATTTTGTCAAGTCTTTTGCGTCCGGCCTCTTTCAGTTCTTCAAAAGAAGCATTGCGGGTTGCTGTCATTGTATTGTGTATTCCCCCGCCCCGCTCCATGATAGACATATAGCTGTCGCCCCGCATGCGCCATGAGAATTCCTCCTCGCGATAGCCTCCAAAAACAAAATGTGTATGAGAGTCCACAAATCCGGGGAGTACAGCTTTACCTGTAGCATCAATGATTGTATGTTCGGGAAAATCTGACAGCGGAGGGCAATTTGCACTTTTGCCAACAAATGTGATTATACCTCCTGTGACAATGACTGATCCCTTTTCGATGATTGATAGGTTAGACATTTCTCTTCCCTTCTTTGCCGAAAAGCCGGAACAAGTAACTAATTGTGCTGCGTTTTTTATAATGATGTTTCCTTTTTTCATGTGTTATCCATTATTGTCATATTGAGTGTAACGAAACATCTCGACTCTATTGAGACAAAAGATTCTTCCCTTTGGTCAGAATGACAAGGAAAGTCTACTCCATCAAATGTGTTTCCAGTACCTGCTTTGTCGAAAAATCTTCAAGCCCCAGATAGTAAGCTGCCGTATCTATCAGGGCATCCATCGGAACGAGACCGATGATTTCCGCTCCTACAACAGATACTCCGTAGCGATTTGCTTCTATTCTTACTAATTCGTGAGCACGGTAGATAGCTGTTTTCGTAAAATCTGTCAGGTTCATTGATACTTGTACGATTCCTCTTTCTGTCAGTTCCACACCCATAGCCTTACAGAAGCGTAATCCACCACCTAAGAATCGCACCTTCTTTGCTATTGCGTCCGCTATCTCGAGCTTGTTGGTATTCAGGTTTACATTGTATGCTACCAACGGCATGCGTGCCCCTATAACAACACCTCCGGCTGTTGGGTGTGGCTGATCGGGTCCAAAATCGGGCTTCCATTCGGGTAGATTCATCTTTTCTTTCAGTCCTTCAAACTCTCCTTTTCGGATTGTAGCCAGATTTTCGCGATGAGGTGCTGATGCTGCTTTTTCGTAAAGGAATACCGGCAATCCATAGCGTTCAGCGACTTCCTGTCCTACTTCTTTCGAGAGATTGACGGCTTCTTCCATACTTACATTGCGGATAGGGATGAAAGGAACTACGTCGGCAGCGCCCATACGGGGATGTTGTCCTTTGTGGTGGTTAAGGTCTATTACTTGTACTGCTATGCCTATAGCTTCTATCACTGCTTTTTTTAGAGCATCGGGTTCGCCCACAACGGTTACTACCATACGGTTGTGGTCTTTGTCTGTGCTATAGTCTAACAACTTAACTCCTTCCTTGGCACGGAAAGCATTTACGATCTTTTCTACCTTCTCAAGATCGCGTCCTTCGCTAAAATTTGGTACGCATTCAACGATTTTGTTTGAGCTCATGATATTATTTTATTAAGACTTGTTACTACCTTTTTTATAGCGTGCAGATATTTTTGGAGAACCTTCGTAACTCAGGATGATAGACAGATTTTAATTTTACTTATTATCCTGCTTATTTCGTTTTATCATAATCTGCTCTTGTCTCCAAGGTAAGTGTTTCGGTATCACAATCCCATATACTTACATAATTATCTGAAAGTACGATATGTGTGTCCCATCCGGCATATTGTGCATAAAGCATCAACGTACAAATATCAGTAGGAGTAATAAAGTCACCTGTTTCAGGAGCATGAGAGTGAACAGAGACTACGGCATCTTTTCCTCCGTCAAAGTCGATAGGAATTAGATTTCTGTGAATTTCTTTTTTCTCTTTCACATTGTTTTGTTCGTCAAACGTTAGCAGATAATCGTTTCCGAAGAGCATTACTCCGGTAACCTTTGGAGCGGTTAATACATATACTCTCTTTTCTCCATTGCGGATATAGGGGATAAGATTGAAGTTTGTATTGCTATATGTCTTGAATAAGACGCTGTCTTCCTGTATTTCGGCTAAAGCTTTTTGCCGTATAGTAAACAGCTGCTTTTCATCTTCCTTGAAGTCTCGTTCCTTGAAGTCTATAGTTGCTGTTTCTACTATTTTGATATCTCCGAACGAAACGACTCCAATTACTTTTGGATTTGCGCTTCTTGAAAAGAACAAACATTTTGCAGTTCCATTATCGATATAGGAGAAATATCCACCGATGCGCTCTTTCTCTTTGAAGCTTTTTGTAAAAATATCTGTTCCATGCCATGCTGTAATTTCGAGACGGTAAAGGTATTTTCCTTCATCGGTAATTTGATCGGCTATCTTTTTTAGGTCTATATTCTGACTAAAAACATTAGCTGATAAAAGCAGAAGTATAATTGTGATAAGTTTCTTCATTAATTATTTTCTATAATATTCTTTACTAATTCATCGTCTGCAATATAGGGTATAGTAATATGATAACCATCGTTGTGAGTCTGATTAAAAGACTCGCAAGTTTCAATTGCATGTTCGTTTCGTGCCCACGAACGGCGTGCCACTCCTCCCATCACGTCCCATAACATAGATGAACGTATAATTTCGTCAATTCGTTCAC
Organism: Dysgonomonas sp. 37-18; assembly: GCF_001899125.1. Taxonomy (NCBI): domain Bacteria; kingdom Pseudomonadati; phylum Bacteroidota; class Bacteroidia; order Bacteroidales; family Dysgonomonadaceae; genus Dysgonomonas; species Dysgonomonas sp. 37-18. The sequence continues at coordinate 128,997 of NZ_MKVC01000041.1, forward strand.
TACCATCGCAAACTAATCCAAATCCTCCGTTAATAGCTTTGCTAATGCCAACGCCTCCTCCATTGTGAAGCGCAACGAGGCTCATTCCCCTTGCTGCATTTCCGGCAAAGCATTGTACAGCCATGTCTGCCATTACATTGCTGCCATCTTTTATATTTGCTGTTTCCCGAAATGGAGAATCTGTACCGCTTACATCATGATGATCGCGCCCCAACATTATCGGGCCCACTTCTCCATCTTTAACCAGTTTATTGAAACGTAAGGCAATATTCATTCTCCCCAGCGCATCTTGATATAAGATACGTGCCTGTGTACCAACCACAAGTTGATTTTTTTCAGCTTCGCGGATCCATTCGTAATTGTCTTTATCTTGTCCCCTTCGTGTAGGGTCGATGCATTCCATTGCCGCACGGTCTGTTTTGATGAGGTCTTCGTGTTTTCCGCTGAGGCAAACCCAACGGAAAGGCCCATATCCATAATCGAACAATTCGGGTCCCATAATGTCTTCCACATACGAAGGCCAGATAAAGCCATCTTTTTCGTCGACGCCATTTTTAGATATTTCTTTTATACCCGAGTCGTATATTGCTTTCATGAAAGAATTACCATAATCGAAGAAATATATGCCTTTAGCAACTAGTTTGCGGATAACTTCAAAATGACGTTTAAGAGAATCGTTTACTAGCTTGTGAAATGTTTGCCTATCTTCTTTTAATAATCTTGTCCTCTCTTCAAATGATATCCCAACAGGGCAATAGCCGCCTTCGTATACTGCATGACAGGAGGTCTGGTCTGAAAGTAGGTCTATGTGAATTTGATTTATTTCTGCATACTCCAGCAGATCAATAATATTGCCATGATAAGCTATGGAACAAGGCTTTTTATCTTTTTGGGCCTGTTTAGCCATATCAAAAGCCTCTTTTGCTTCGGATATTATATGATGTACCCATCCCTGTCTGAAACGTGTTTCGATACGAGAGAGATCTACTTCGGCTACAATAGAAACAGCACCCGCTATATCGGCAGCCTTGGGTTGTGCTCCACTCATGCCTCCCAACCCTGATGAAACAAACAGATAGCCTGCCAGGTTCTTATCTTGAGGAATGCCTAGTTTTTTCCGTCCGGCATTTAGTAATGTGTTGAATGTACCATGTACTATACCTTGTGGTCCTATATACATCCATCCTCCGGCTGTCATTTGTCCATAATTGGCAACACCCATCTGTGCAGCAATTTCCCAATCAGCCTGATTGTCGAACATGCCCACCATCATAGAATTTGTGATAATGACTCGCGGAGCATCAGGCTTCGATTTGAACAGACCAAGAGGATGTCCGGACTCAATAACTAAGGTCTGATCCCTCGTAAGTACTTCAAGGTACTTTTTTATCAATTGATATTGCATCCAGTTTTGACAAACTTGCCCTGTTTCGCCATACGTAACCAACTCGTACGGATATAATGCTATATCGAAACAAAGGTTATTATCTATCATTACTTGAAAGGCTTTTCCTTCGATACAGTTTCCTTTATATTGGTCGATAGACTTCGGGAAGATGTCTCCCTGTGGACGAAAACGGTATCCATAGATGCGCCCCCGGGTTTTAAGCTCTTTGAGAAGCTCAGGAGCTAAGGTTTCATGTAATTCGACGGGGATATATCGCAAAGCATTTTTAAGTGCAGTTATTGTCTGAGCAGCACTGAGCCTAAAGCCTCTATCGGGTGCACGGCGTATCCCTTCAACAAAAGACGGATATTCGGGTAATCTATTATCAAGTCTGATGTCCATGATGTTTGATTCTTGGTTACATCTCTCGAAGATAAGATTTATATTTTTATCCTAAAATATATTGAGTATATTTCTCAATATGTTTTACGACAAAATATCAATATCTGTAAGTTAAATAGTGAAAATCGAATAGGTCTGAATATTCTCAGCGTCTGTTAGTCTACCTGTTGTTATCAAAATGTCAGACGTATTGCTTCAAACTTTGCAGGAAGTCTGATAAATTTACATCTCTATCCAGATCCATTTTCTTTCGTAATCTGTATCTGTTTACTTCTACACCCCGTATCGATATGTTGAGCAGCGGCGCTATTTCCTTCGAGGAAAGGTTCATATTGAGGTATGCACACAATATTTTATCATTGCGTGTCAGATTAGGGAATCGTTCGTCAAGCAGTTTGAAGAAATCCTGATGTATCAGATCAAAGTTTGATTGGAATATTTCGAAGTCAGTGTCATGCTCAATATTGGTATTGATCTGACTGATTAGGCTCATCACCTTTTGTTTGATTGTACTTATTTGTTTTTCTTCATCAATGGCTTTGGATATATTTAATGCGTTTCTCTTCACATTTTCGAGCATCTCGTTTTTACGGATCACATTCAGCATATAACCATTCAGCTCTTGCGTCTTATATTTCAATTCATTTTTCAGATTCTCGTTTTGTAGCTCATATATCGCTTCATCTTTCAGCTTTGTTTCTTCTTCATAGCGTCTGGTTTGAGCAATTAGCTCCTCACCCTTCTGATGTATAATTTTCTTTTGCTTACTGATTGTTTTTTTATAGATGATAAGTATTAAAATCACTATAGCTAATGAATAAAGCAAATAAGCTAGTACCGATCTGTACCAAGGGGGGTGGACTGTAAAACTAAATGATGTAATGCTCGAAGAATCGGGGTTGCCATCAATAAATGCTTTTACCTCGAAAACATATTTACCCTCGTGAAGACCTGTGTATTCTTTAACAGTATTGGTTGAGGGGATACTCCAATCGTCATCTATTCCTTTCAGCCTAAAGCTATATAATATATCTGAGGAATGATCGTAGAAGGTTGCTGCAAAATTTATTTTTATAGAATTTAATGAGTATGGCAATGATAGTCTTTTTTCGCTGCTGCCATAGCTTAAGATACTGTCGTTTTTACTACAAGTTATTTCTCGGATGTAAGTATTTATAGTTGAGAATTTCCCATTTTTTCTTGACATGTCTATTCTTGCAAAGGCATTATCGACGGCTACAATAGCCGTTTCGGGATCGATCATGTTTATATTTTCATAGCTGTCTATCAGTTCGTTCGAAAGCCCCCAGTTGTGTATATATTCTTGGTATTTACCTTCGCTATATGCTAAAACTTTTAGATTGCGATCGGCAACAAACCAAATGTTTTTGTATTTATCTACATAGAGAAATTCATAATACTTTGGTCCTTCCAGCATCAACTCGAGTTGAGTATAATGATCGAACGAGTCTGTTATCCGGCTATATTGGAGTATTCCGTTGCGGGTACATATAACTAGATTGTTCTCTATCTTTCTGATAATAATATTGGAATCGAAAGCATTATTATTTAGCGTATAGGTCTTGTATCGGATTATTTTTTCAAAATTTTTATCGAAAGTTAGTCGGCGCATGGTACCATTAGCATTTGCCACCCAAAAATTATAGGGCTCGTCATCTTCTATAAATCCCCGGAATGAGTCTCTAAATTCGGGGATTTTATGTGAAAACATCCAACGTCCATTTTCCCTCTTCAGAATACAGAATCCCGAATAGGTAGCAACCATAAGCTTATTCTTGTCTTCGCTTAGGGCATGAGTTTCCCAAGCTCCTAGAAGGTCTATTTTGTACGTCTCTGTGGGGGTTATTACCATTATACCATTATCCCCCGAACTAAAGAGCGTATTATCTATTATGTTGGTAGACCAGATTTGCCCTTCCGAGCCTTTTATTAATTGATACCGATTATCTTTATCCAGCTTATAAAGAGCCTGGTTAGTCCCAAAATATAGTTCATTATTGTACATGGCGCTACTGTATCCTGTGCCGATCGGTGATACTGTTGCAAATAATGGCCTGATCGGAGAATTGAGACTTATATAGCTTATTCCTTTATCAAGTCCGAGCCATAAGTTTTGGTTACTATCAAAAAAACACCCTAAAACTGTATTATTCTTTAAGCCATTATTAATATTAAACTCTTCTTTGTAGAACGGATCTTTTAGGTCGAATATGATGACGCCGTTTTGGACTGATCCAATAGCGATTTTTGATCCTGATATGGCTGTGCTAAATAATTGATTCTTCTGTATGAAGCTATCAGCTATGGAGTTAATTTGTTGTATGTTGTTTTTATTTAACAGATATAAACCTTTCTTCGCCGATGTTACTAATATATCTTTATTGTATGATAATAGGCTTACAATTTTATGCCCACTCAATGGTTCGGATGCTTCCAGAAATGTTAGTTTGTTATTTGAGTTTAGATAAAAGATTCCATTAGGTGTTGCCAGATACAATGTTCCTTCATGTAAAAGAGAACAGTCTATTTTTGTATCGGAATCTATCATGCTGACATTTCCTGCCTTTTTATGGTATGTATGGATATAACGTTCACTTATAAAGTAGATCACATCTCCCCCATCTTCTATATTCCAAACTTCTCCTCCCCAATTTTTTGTTTTGTCTGATAGGGAGCGGTATGTTAGCTGACCGATTGCATTTGGTTTAAAAAGGCCAAATTCGGAACTCCCGCCAATATATATATTGTTATCAATAATTTTAATAATCCGTATCACATTATTTCTTATTGGATATGATGTCCAGTTTACTCCATCGAACTCTAACAAGCCATTTGAGTTTGCCGAATATATCCATCCTTTGTCTGATTGTGTTATCATCCAGTTCTGAAATCCGGCTTTGTACTGGCTTCGTTCATAATTCGTGATTTTACGCTGCCAGATAGACGTGGAATGTGCAGGAACAACTAGTGATATTCCAATTATTACTGAAAATATAAAAGATATTATGTGTTTATTCATCTTCCCAACGATGTGTTTATCATATGATCAATCGAGTTGCGCTACTACTAGATAAATCCTCTTATATATTTGAATTTAATTTTTATTGTTATATTTTTTTATAAAATATGGTTAACTATCGAAATTTCAAATGGGCAGTTGATATCATATGAAGTTAATGTTTTCTTCTGGATCTCTACATTTATATTCCTATTGGTATCAAATATACAAATATAATTATAAAAAATGGGTGTAAAGTTTGTTTTTGTTTTAATAGTTTGATATACAGGTGCTATATATATTATTTGTAGTAGTGAAAGTGCTATGTATTTAGCTTAAATCGATTAGAAAAAATAACCAATATATTTCTAATACTACTACTATTTTAGATTTTAAAATTGGGCAAGGAGTTATTATTTATATTATTTTCGGACGACTTGGATATACTTTTTTGATCTATGTGGAAATTATACAAATCTTATTAAATTTTATATATATCTTATATATAGATAATTATATTTTATGTGTAGTACTGATGTAGTGTTTAATTTAGTTCTTTTTTGAGTTTTTGTTGTAGTGAAAATATGTAAAAACAAAAACATCAACCCTATTTTTGTGTTAACGAATAAAAACAAGAGTTACCTATTTCTCTTACATGTTAACTTAATCCTAAATCTGATCATGGTAGAATAATTTAAGAATATCTATGTGGTAAAAGGAGAGAAGAAGATTATCCTTTATACCGTTTTCCAATTAATCTAATTACCTTATTTATAAATACCAATTCCCAGAATACATATTTTTATATATAAAACTTTATAGAGACCTAGCAAATATGAAGGATGTTTTTTCCTGAATTGTTCTCAAACAGTTTAAAATTTTCATAATCAAATGATACAGAATCGTAAATATTTAAGCCTTTTGGTTTTCAAGGGAAAAGAAGCCGCCCTTTTACTGAAAGAATAAAGAGGTTATGATTCTTATATATTTAACTCATTGTAACTAAACAAAAAACCTTATAGACATGGCTAACGAAAATCTAGTATGAAAAACATTAACCGATTGCATAAGAGTGAGAAAAACAAACAAACTTATTTCATTATATCATAAGATAAATACAATTTACCTCATTTTACTAGAGAACTTATTTACCGATAGCATAAGTCTATATATAAGACTCTAGAAAAATACGAATCATCTCACTTCAGTCAAAGAATTTATAAACAAAACAGAATTTAGTAGCATTAATCAGCAAATTGAATTCAGCAAAATTAATTAAGCATGAGAAAAATTTTGTTATTATTATTAACATTATCCTGTTACATTCAATTGTTTTCACAAGAGATTACAGGAGTAGTTTCTGACAATACAGGAGAACCGATCATCGGAGCCACTGTTGCCCTTAAGGGTAAAGCGGTTGGGTCATTGACCGATATTGACGGAAAATATTCAATCAAAGTTGACAATAGCAACGATGTGCTTGTATTTTCCTATGTAGGGTATATCCGTCAGGAAATAAAAGTCGGAAATCAAAAACAAATAAATGTTGTTCTGATCGAATCAGCAAAAGAACTTGATGAAGTTGTTGTTGTTGGATATGGTGTACAGAAGAAAGCTCTTTTAACGGGAGCAAACTCTAATATAAAAGGGGAAAAAATAACAGAGCTTAAATCGGCATCGGCAATGGAAGCGCTTCAGGGTGTAGCTCCTGGTGTTAGCATTACGCGTAACAATGGAGCTCCTGGATCGGGAACAAAGGTAACGATACGTGGGATGGGTACAATTGGAAATGCTAATCCTCTTTACATTGTTGATGGTGTATCAGTAGGAAGTATCGATTACTTAAGCCCTTCTGATATTGAGTCTATTGACGTACTCAAGGACGGGGCGTCGGCTGCCATTTATGGTTCACGTGCTGCCAATGGTGTGATCATAGTTACCACAAAAAAAGGAGAGAAGGGTGCAGCTCCTACAATTAGTTACGATGGATATTATGGTGTTCAAAATATTTACAAAAAGCTGCCAACTCTTAACGCTCAGGAATATATGTATATTTTTGATGAAGCCCGTTCAAATGAAGGTCTTCCTTTATTCGATTGGCAAAACATGATTGTAAATGGGAACAATTATCTTAATACAACCTTTGGTAATGGTGTTGGACAACAGTATGGTCAATATGTTTGGGATAAACTACAATCTGGATGGAAAGGTACTGACTGGGTTGATGAAATAACACAAAAGGATGCCCCTGTTCAGAGCCACACTATCAGTATTACAGGATCAGGGACAGATGTTCTTTACTCTGCAGGATTCTCATATTTTGATCAACAAAGTATTCTTGGAGGGAATGTTACAGATGCAGGGTACAGACGTTTTACCGGTAGGCTTAATACTGAATTTGTACTTATGAAGAATGGGAATAATCCAATGTTGACTCTTGGAGAAAATCTAACTTATACTAACACTGTAAACAGGGGTATTGGTAATGGGAATATCTATTGGAATGATATGCATGATGCTATGACTGCTACTCCTCTTATGCCGGCGCGTTGGACTGAAAATGAAAACGTACTGTCATCTACATACGGATATGGACCTGCTATGGAAGGTATTTCCAATAATCAGATAAATCCTCTAGCTCGCATGTTTTTCCGTCATAATTATGGTTACGGAAGCGGTAATACAATTGTAGGGAATGTTTATGCTGTTTTTGAACCTATTAGTAAATTGAAAATAAGATCTTCACTTGGAGTTAATTCATGGTTTGGTAAGAGCCGTTCATATACACCTACGTATCATTTAGGAAAACTTCATGAGAGCAATGTTGAAGGTGCAAGACAAGAGATGAATATGGGAGCCGTTTTGACATGGACAAATACAGCTTCATACGAAATTAAAATAGATGAGCATAAGGTTTCGGGATTAGTAGGTACAGAATTAGTGGATAATATGACAAATGAAGTACTTGGAGGTTCCAGAAATGGTTCTAAATATTCAGATCTATCAAAATATCCATATTTGGATAGAACGAAACCTGCAACAAGTATTTCGGACATGAGTTTATGGGGTGCCGATTGGTCTGCCGGAGGCGGAGGATTGATGTCTTATATGGCACGATTGACATACAACTTCAAAGAAAAATACATGGTCGATTTCACATTCCGTGCCGACGGGTCTTCTAACTTTGCAAAAGGTAACCGTTGGGGATATTTTCCATCTATTTCGGCCGGTTGGAACTTTTCAGAAGAAAGCTTCATGCAACCAACATCTACATGGCTTACTTATGGTAAGTTAAGAGCTAGCTGGGGACAAAACGGAAATCAAAGTATACCGAATTTTGTATATACTTCGAATATTGCATATAACAATCAAGGTTACTTCTTTGGACCGAATAAAGAAATACCTGATGTTGCTGCAGTTCCAGCAAATGTTCCAAATCCGGATGTAAAATGGGAGACTTCAGAACAACTGAATATTGGATTGGATGCTAAATTTTTAAATTCCAGACTAGGGTTAACTTTCGACTATTATGTAAAGACTACTAAAGATTGGCTTGTAAGAGCCCCTATTTTAGGTACATATGGTGCCGGAGCTCCTTACATTAATGGTGGTGATGTGGAAAATAAAGGATTTGAGATTGCAGTGACATGGGAAGATTCTTTTAATGACTTCAAGTATGGTGTTACAGCAAGTGGTGCTTATAATAAAAACAAAGTTACCCGTTTGGCTAATGCTGAAGGTGTTATTCTGGGAGCTAGTGATATATTATCTCAAGGAACTTCTTATGTCTCACGTGTGGAAGTTGGACATCCGATAGGATATTTTTACGGATATAAGACCGCCGGAATTTTCCAAAATCAACAAGAAGTAGATGCATACGTAGATAAAGATGGTAAGCCAATAGTGATTGGTAGCGAATCCGGTATAGCTCGTAAGCCTGGAGATGTACGCTTTGTAGACCAAAATGGAGATGGTGTAATTGATGAAAAAGATAAAGTTATGTTGGGTAAGCCTTCTCCGGATTTTGAACTAGGATTACAACTGAATGCAGAGTATAAAGGCTTTTACCTAAATACTACATTGACAGGTAAGTTGGGTTTACAGGTAATGCAATCATATCGTTCGTTTGCCGATATCTTGACTCAAAATTATACTACTCAAATCTTTAATCGTTGGCATGGGGAAGGTACATCTAACAAATTGCCTCGTTTGACTTACACATCAAACGCTAATACCAACTTAATTTCAGATATATATATGCACGATGCAGATTATGTAAGAGTAAGCAATTTAACTTTTGGATATCATTTTGATAAGCTATTGAAAAAATCCAAAATTATAAAAAGAGCTTCTGTTTATGTAGCTGTAAACAATCTATACACATTTACCAAATATGATGGTATGGATCCGGAAAGAGGATGGATGGGTAATGATACACAAGAAAACGGCCAATATGTATATGGATGGGCATCCGGTATAGATTTGGGCTTGTTCCCTCTTCCTCGCACGGTAATGTTTGGTATTAATATAACTTTATAATTATTGAATATGAAAAAAATATTATATCTAATATACGCATTGTTGCCGGCTTTTATAATAAGCTGTGAGAGTCAGTTAGATACAGAAAATCTATATAATAAAGACTTAAATACTTTTTATAAAACTCCTACGGATATACAAGAGGCTATGAATGGTGTTTATAGTTCACTTTTTGTAGATGGGATTTTCAGTGAAGAACATTGTGCTGCAAACCTTCTTGATGACGCCATGTTAGGTGGTGGTGGTCCGGATGATGTGGGCGCGAAGAATGTTGATAAATTTCTTGATCCTACAGAAGATACTTACAAATCTCTTTGGGTAGAGACATATAACGGGGTTTACAGAGCGAATGCTATTATAGAGGCTGTGCAAAAGAATGATTTTTCGGCTTATTTTAAAACAAAAGAAGAAGCCCAAACATTCTTGAATAATACTTTGGGAGAAGCTTATTTTATGAGAGGTTTCTTAATGTTCCGTGCTGCCAGATTTTTTGGAGGTATCCCATTAATTCCGACTACAGAATCTGATCGAAAAGTTCCACGTTCGTCATTCACAGAAACTTTTTCATTTATTACTGGTGACTTTTTGAAAGCCATAGAATATTTACCGAAAGTTAAAGGAACGGATATTTCTTTAGATGATTACGGACACGCTAATATCTGGGTTGCTAAAGCTTATTTAGCCCGTACCTATCTTTTCTATACCGGTTATATGACCAATATAGAGGGCACTGCGACTAATGAAGTTCCTCTAGCCGAAGGAAGTCTTACAAAAGCTCAAGTGATAAAAGAGATTGAGGATGTGAGAGATAATAGTGGTTATGAATTAACGCCTAATTATAGAAACTTGTGGCCGTATGCTTATGTAAATGAAAATGCAAAGAATTTTGATGCAAGTTATGATCCGGCAAAACCCCCATTGCCTTGGGCTGAAAAGCTGGGTTTAAAATGGGTTGGCCAAGATGGTCCAAAATCAACAATAGGTACAGGAAACAAAGAAGTTATGTTTGCTTTACGCTATGGTTTGGGAGATTGGAGCTATGGACAAAAATATAATAACCGAATCCCTCTATTTTTTGGAATTCGCAGCAACTCAATGGTACCATTCGGTGAAGGATGGGGATGGGGAACAGTTCACACTGCATTTTATAATTCATGGTCTGATACTGATATAAGAAAAGAAGCTTCAGTTATCAATCTAAATAAACCAAATGCTGATGAAGGTACTACCGGATGGGCTGCAGGAAAAGGTGATGACGAAACTGGATTGGTAAACAGAAAGTATATAACTCTTCAGCACAATGGACCGGATGGAGTAAAAGGATTATTTTACTACCTATATAATATGAAAAATGGTGATCCAATGCAATTATGGGCTGCTCAAGACTTTTTCTATCTAAGATTTTCAGATATTTATTTGATGCATTCAGAACTAACTGAAACAGCTGATGGAATTAATGCAGTTCGTGCACGTGTTGGTTTACCTGCTGTTGCATACTCTTTGGATGCTCTTAAAAACGAACGTAAATGTGAGTTTGCTTTTGAAGGAATCCGTTGGTTTGACTTAGTTCGCTGGGGTGACGTGGCAAAAACAGATAAAAATTACTTCGGTACTGAAATTGACATAAAGAATTCAGGAGTTCCTGCTAAATATAAAGTTTCATATCGTCCTGAAACTAAAGGTCTGGTTGCTATTCCTGAGTCTGAAATTCGCTTGTCTAATGGGGTTTATACACAAAATCCTGGATGGTGATTTTTAATACAATTTAAAAAGAGATGAATATGAACATGAATATTTTTAAAATGATAAAATCAGCTTCTATAGTTTTTTTGTTGATTTTTATATCTGCTTGTTCTCCAATTGAAGATAGAGACGAATTATCTAATAGTTTTTCTCCTGATAATATAGTTTTGGAGACAACACAAGCTACTCCCGGAAGTAATAAGGTTTCTATAAAAATGAAAACTCCAGGGGTTACCGGATATTGGGACTATATACTCGATCAAAAATTTACAGATGAGATTAAGGATATTATATTTCCTTTCACTGGTGAGCATACATTGACATACAATGTAACTACTCCTTATATATCTTCTGGAATTGATAATCCGGAGTATATTCGAAAAACTATAAAAATAAATATCACACAACTAGATACACCTCTACCTGCTGCTTATTATGCATTGGTTGGAGAAGATTTGGGTGGAAAAACATGGGTTTTTGATGGAAAAGGTGGTGACGAAAGAGTTTGGTGGGCAATGACAGATCCTGCTAATTCTGGTGCAGTTTGGTGGAATGCGGGTGGTACATGTTGTCCTCCATCTGATGCCGGTGGGCATATGACATTCGATGTTACAGGAGGGCTTAACTTTGCTGCTTATGCATCGCCTACTGCAAGTGCTCAAAAAGGATCATATACCTTCAATGCTGATTTTTCGAAGTTATATATCAAAGGTGAAACTAATATCTTAGGTTCTGTTGATAGCGCAGGCAATAATAAAGAATTCCAGATACTTGAACTTACCAGCTCTAAAATGAAACTATGGGTTCCAAATGCATCTGGAGGAACTGGTTGGATATGGGTCTTTAAACCACAAGAGAACAAATAAGTCTCAGACTTTTAAGATAAGAGTGGAATGAGAATAAGTTGATAGAAGCCTGTTTTCGGGTATAGCTTGAAAGCAGGCTTCTTATTCTTTATATATTCTAACTCTGAGATCTTCCTATTTTTTTAGAAAAAGCGAATAATGATGATAAGATATTATATTACACTACTAGCAATAATACCCATATTTCTTTTTGCTTGTGGAGATTCAGAGAAAGATCCCACACCGGTTACTGTGTTTGATATAACATTTGAGCCGGCTCAATTGACTTTTACAAGCGATGTTGGAGAGAAAGAAATAGTAATACAATCAAACAGGTACTATACAATTTCGTCGAACCAATCGTGGTGTACAATCACACCTACGGTAGGCTATGCCGATGAAACTACAACTATAAAAGTAAATGTAACGACCAATAACACAACATCAGAACGTACAGCTACCTTAACCTTTAGTAGAGGTGCTGACAAAAAAGAATACATCATCAAGCAAGAGGCAGGAAAAGAGGTCAACTATGTTCCTTCGGGATACACCCTTGTTTGGCAAGATGAATTTAATGACCCAAGAACAAATGAAGGAAAAGCAGTATTACCCAATTCAACCGAATGGTTTTATGAAACGGCTGCTCCGGGTTGGGTAAACAATGAGTTGCAAACTTATATTGCAGGCCATAGAGGAACAGATACCTGTGCCATGATATACGATGGTTCACTGAAAATAATTGCTAAAAAGATTGGAAAAGAGATATTATCTGCTCGTGTGAATACAAATAAAAGCTGGCAGTATGGCTATTTTGAAGCACGGCTGAAGCTTCCCGGAGGAAAAGGCACTTGGCCTGCTTTCTGGATGATGCCAAAAAATTTCACGGCTTGGCCCGATGATGGCGAAATTGATATTATGGAATATGTAGGTTATCAAAAAGATGTGACACACTCTGCGATTCATACTAAATCTTATAACCATAGTATAAATACCCAAAAAGAGGCAGAAAAAGCGGTTGCGGATCTTGAGACTGAGTTTCACGTATATGCCCTTGAATGGACGGCAGATAAAATAACGACATATATAGATGGTAAAGTTGTTTTTACTTTTGAAAATGATAAAAAAGGAAACAAAGATACCTGGCCGTTTAATGCTCCGTTTTACCTCAAGCTAAACCTTGCATGGGGAGGCAACTGGGGAGGAGCTCAGGGTGTTGACGAATCAGCTTTGCCGGCTACTTATGAGATTGATTATGTAAGAGTATATCAAAAAGAATAAAATATATGATAATTAAAAAATTAGGATTATTAGGTATATCCGTATTGTTTGGTTTGTATTCAACATGTTTGGCTCAAGACGATGTAGAGAAGCGTATTGAAAACCTTATTTCAAAAATGACCCTTGAAGAAAAAATAGGGCAAATGAATCAGGTTAGCTTCTTCGCTGTAGACGATAAGGCTATCGCTCAATATAGCGAAGATGATATGAATACCTTCCTCGAAAGGATGGGCATTGCCGGTGGTCAGGGGCAGAAAAAGCCTTCGCAAATGACCAAGGCTGAAAAGGTTGCTCTCATCCGCCAAGCTGCGGCACAGATGTTAGATAATAGCATCATTCAGCCAGTTAAGGCGGGTGGAATAGGTTCCTTGCTGAATGTTACCGATCCGGAAATGGTTAACAAGCTTCAGAAAGAAGCGATGGAAAACAGCCGATTGGGTATTCCTCTGATTATAGGACGTGATGTAATTCACGGATTTAAAACAATATTTCCAATTCCATTGGGGCAGGCAGCTTCTTTCAGTCCGCAAATAGTGGAAGAGGGGGCACGTGTTGCTGCCGTAGAAGCTCGTTCTACAGGAGTGACATGGACATTTGCTCCGATGCTTGATATATCTCGTGATGCACGTTGGGGACGTATAGCCGAAAGTTTGGGTGAAGACCCATATCTGGCAGGTGTGCTTGGGGCTGCTATGGTAAAGGGATTTCAGGGAAATGGAAATCTCAATGATCCTAATTCTGTGGCTGCATGTGTAAAGCATTTTGTGGGATATGGCGCAGCCGAAGGCGGACGTGACTATAACAGTACAAATATACCTCCGATTTTGTTGCATAATGTATATCTGTCTCCATTCCAACAGGCAATTAAGGCAGGTGCTGCAACACTTATGACTTCATTCAACGATAATGATGGTATTCCTGCTTCGGGGAATAGCTATATACTGAAAAAGATTTTGCGTGACGAATGGAAGTTTGATGGGTTTGTGGTTTCCGATTGGGCCTCCATGACGGAGATGATCGCTCACGGATTTGCTAAGGATGGCAAGCAGGTAGCTGAAATATCAGCCAATGCGGGTTTGGATATGGAAATGGTTAGTGGTTCATATGTTCAGTATCTGCCGCAATTGGTAAAAGAAGGAAAAGTTTCGGTAGAAACGATAGATAATGCGGTGCGTAATATACTCCGTATCAAATTCCGGATGGGGCTGTTCGAAAATCCTTATGTAGATACCAAAAAGGAATCTGTCTTATATGCTGATGCACATCTAAAAGCTGCAAGACAGGCTGCTATAGAGTCTGCTATTTTGTTGAAGAATGATAATAATACATTACCATTGTCACGAGGCAAAAAGGTGGCTATTATAGGGCCGATGGCAGATGCGCCACACGATCAGATGGGAACATGGGTTTTTGATGGTGATAAGAATTACACGGTAACTCCTCTTGCTGCACTGAAAGGCGAATATAAAGATGTTAATTATGTATACGAGCAAGGATTAGCATATTCCCGTGATAAGAGTACTGCTAATTTTGAGAAGGCAAAACAAGCTGCTGCTTCGGCAGATGTGGCTGTAGTTTTCTTGGGAGAAGAAGCCATCCTTTCAGGTGAAGCACACTCTTTGTCCAATATTAATCTGATAGGATTACAATCAGATTTGCTGAAGGCGGTAAAAAGTGCAGGAAAACCTGTAGTATTAATCATTATGGCAGGTCGTCCGCTAACAATAGAGCGGGATCTTCCGTATGCTGATGCGGTATTATTTAGCTTCCATCCCGGAACAATGGGAGGGCCTGCTATTCTCGATCTATTATTCGGGAAAGCCAATCCAAGTGGAAAGCTTCCTGCAACGTTTGTACGTGAGGTGGGACAGATACCGATGTATTACAACCATAATAATACGGGGCGTCCGGCTCCTGAGAAGGTGATGACACTTGATGATATTGCACTCGAAGCAGGGCAGACCTCTCTAGGTAATACATCCTTTTACTTAGATTCGGGTAAAGATCCGCTATTTCCTTTCGGATATGGACTTTCTTATACGACATTCGAATATTCAAATATAACGCTCTCCGCTTCAACTGTTCCTATGAATGGTACACTGACAGTAAAAGCAACTCTTAAAAATACAGGAAGTGTAGATGGAACAGAAGTTGCCCAATTGTATGTACAGGATATTGTAGGCTCGGTTGTACGCCCTGTGAAAGAATTGAAAGGCTTTCAACGAGTAGCACTGAAAGCAGGAGAAGCAAAGACAATTGAATTTAAACTTACAACAGATGATTTAGCATTCTACGGTCGAAATTTAGTAAAGAAGGCTGAAAAAGGTGATTTTAATGTTTGGGTAGGCGGTCATAGCAACGCTACCCTAAAGGGTACTTTCTCTGTGACAGAATAAAGTACAACAAGAGGCTGTCTTATATAAGAATAGTTACTGATTTTTAAGACAGCCTCTTCTTATGTCAAAACGCAATTATAATATAAAAACTATGAGAAAATTATTTTACTTATTGCCCTTGCTTATAATCTTTCTATCCTGTCAATCGAAGATGGAAGAGAAACAATCTTCCGATCGTTTCATCCGTGTAGAGGGACCTAATTTGATAAAGCCCGATGGTAAAAAATTTCTTATTCAAGGGATCAATTTGGGTAACTGGCTCAATCCCGAAGGATATATGTTTTTCTTTCAGGATGCAAGCTCGTATCGCCTGATCACTGAGGCTTTTTGTGAAATGGTAGGGCCTGATTTTACAAATTGGTTTTGGAATGAGTTTAAAAAGAATTATATAACCGAAGAAGATATAAAATATATCAAACAAACCGGTATGAATTCAGTGAGGATACCGTTTCATTATAAACTCTTTACGAATGAGGATTATATGGGACAGGCTTCTGATCATGACGGTTTTGGAATGATAGATCAGGTAGTAGAGTGGTGCCGTCAAGAAGGTTTGTATGTTATACTGGATATGCATGATGCTCCGGGGGGGCAAACAGGTGATAATATTGATGATAGCTACGGGTATCCTTGGCTGATGGAAAGTGAGCCGAGCAAAGAATTGTTTTGTAATATATGGAAAAAAGTAGCAGAGCATTATGCGAATGACACGATTATACAGGGTTATGATCTGCTGAATGAGCCCATAGCACATTATTTTCTAGAAGAATATGCTCATCTGAATGATTCGTTAGAGCCGCTATACAAAAGATGTGTAGATACTATCCGCATGGTAGATAAGAATCATATTGTGTTGCTTGGCGGAGCACAGTGGAATGGAAACTTCAAGGTGTTTAAAGACTCTAAATTTGATGATAAACTGATGTATACCTGCCATCGCTATTGGTGCGACACATTACAGTCTAATATTCAGGATTTTGTACAGTTTAGAGACAGTGTTAATTTACCGATATATATGGGTGAAACGGGCGAAAATACAGATCAATGGATTGCCGGATGGACACGCCTGATGGAGCGTAACAATATAGGATGGCATTACTGGCCATATAAGAAAATGGTTCCTAATAGCTGTATGGTAACGATACCTAAACCCGAAAATTGGGATTTGATAGTTGAGTACACCAAGCAAGACAGAGGAAATTTTGCAAAAATACGAGCAGCAAGACCCAACCAAGAGGTTGTTAAAAAAGCGATGACTGATTTGCTGGAAAATATGAAATTTAAACATTGCACCAAGAACGCAGGATACATTTCCGCATTGGGTATGAAGCCCTGATGTTGAAGCTGAAAATATAATCTCCTCGCTTAGTGATTAAGCATTTATTGTAAATAGAGATTGGGAAAGGGATTACGTTATAGTAGTGTTAGTAATCCCTTTCATTTTTATTTCTCGTCTTTTTGTTCTTTTTTATACTCCATCGACATGGCAATGGTACTATACAAAGTAAGTATAGCGGCAATAAGTATGGTGACTACCCATCCTGTAATATTTACAAACATCAGATAGGCAGATACACACATCAGTAGTGCTGCAAACACCATTATATTGAAGAGTCGCTTTCCGCGAATGCTCTTTCCCGGATAAGGCGTTGTGAAGGTAATAGCTGTATACCCCACAGCTCCGGCTATCAGTATATATTTGGCTATTTCGGGCTGAAAATAATAAATAATTGCAGCTAAGAGAATTAGGATAGCTGATACTTGAAACAGGATGTTTTTAAGCTTAGGATTTTGCTTCATTACAAAGTTAGATATGTTATTCTACCACAAAGACATCTTCATCGTCTTTTTTAAGCAGGTAGTTTTCGCGTGCAAATTTTTCGATCTGGTCTTTATCTGATTCCAGCAACTTCAATTTTTCCTTATCTTGTTCCGTTTTTTCACGGTAATAATCTATCTGGCTATTCAACTCCATTATTTTTGCATCGTATCCAAAGCGAGCAAATATATTACTGTCGCTGATGAAGAATGCAAAAAATATGATTACCAGCATAATAAGTAATTGTACTTTTGTATATCTGGTAATAAGATAGTTGAATATAGATTTGAAAATCTTCATAAAAACTAAAAACAATTAAGATAATCCGGATGTACTATACTCCGTCTACAAAGATATATATTTGTAGTTATAAATAAATGAAATAAGGTTAAAAGATATTCTTTATGGATATCGGCTTATCAATATAGCAGGATGGCAAAAGAAGATAATATAGTCAGAAAATACAAGAATTATCTATTGTTGGAGAAATCATTATCGCCCAACTCCATTGATGCATATATGACTGATTTGGCTAAACTATCGGGGTTTTTGCAAAATGAGAATCTGAAAGTAGAAGATGTTACGCTCGATAATCTGCAACAGTTTGTAGCCCAATTGTATGATATCGGTATAAATGCACGTTCTGTAGCAAGGATAATCTCAGGAATAAAGTCTTTTTATGATTTCTTAGTGTTGGATGGCTATATGCAAAACGATCCGACCGAATTACTCGATAGTCCGAAGATCGGATTGAAGTTGCCAACCGTACTTGCTCTCGACGAAATAGAAAAATTAATGTCGGTAATCGATCTGTCAACAAAAGAAGGACAACGCAATCGTGCAATCTTAGAAACCCTTTATAGTTGTGGTTTGCGTATATCAGAACTTACTACACTCAAATTCTCCGATCTGTTTTTTGATGAAGGTTTTATCAAAGTGCAAGGTAAGGGGAGTAAGCAGCGTCTTGTCCCTATATCGCATACGGCAATCAACGAAATAGAAAAATATTTGATATACCGCAAGGAAATAAATGTAAAGAAAGGTTCGGAGGATGCCCTCTTTCTGAGCAACAGAGGTACTGCGATATCCCGTATTATGGTCTTTCATTTTATTAAAGAATACGCTATACAGGCCGGTATAAAGAAAACGATCAGTCCGCATACATTCCGCCATTCGTTTGCGACACACTTGCTTGAAGGTGGTGCAAATATCAGAGCCATTCAATTGATGCTCGGACACGAAAAGATCACCACTACTGAGATTTACACGCATATGGACAGAGAGTATCTGCGTCAGGAGATCATAGAACATCACCCACGTAATAGGCGATAGTGACTTATATAAAATAGGCTGTCCTAAACGTAATTTCTACGTTTAGGACAGCCTATTCTATTCTTTCTGTTCTTTTAATCGTGCTGTGTAATTCCTTTCCAATTATCGGTTCTGAAAGGTGCGGCAGGCAATCCTTCTTGATTAAACAGATTCACATCAGGATTATTTGCCCAAGAATAACGTACAGCCACAGGGTTAGCTATCTTCTCTGAGTAAACCACTACTTTATCTCCGTCGATATAAGCCTTTGCCCATTCAAATTTTTGGTCTGCTCCTGCAATGGCAAAACCTTCAACGTATCCGTACTTATTCTTTACACATAGCCCTTTGCCTGTGTTGTTGTACGAAATGATTGCTTTATTACCTTCAATATTCATTTCCTTAAAGGTAGGGCCTGAATATACGATATCCTTCTTGCCATAATCTTTATTGAGTGCGATAAGAGCAAGGCGAAGACCAACATCCTGTTTGTTGCGAGGGTGAATATCGTCTGCATCGCCTATATCTGTAATCACAGCTTCACCTGTTTGAGGAAGAGAGAGTGTCATTGTTTGGGCTTCACGCAATTCTGCCCATTCGCTATTCACCGGCTTGTCGTCCTTTGCCGTATAACTGGCCAGCTGTACCCAGTAGAATGGGAATTCGTAGCCCCATTTTGTACGCCAGTTGTTTATCATTGTGGGAAATAGGGTACGGTAATTGTAAGCCTGCGATGCATTATTTTCTCCCTGATACCAAATAGCTCCTTTGATCGCCAATCCGGTTATAGGGTTTATCATACCGTTGTATAGCAGCGAGTAATACATATTAGGAGAAATATCGATAAACTTATACATTTTGTTGGTTACGGCTTCTTTGTATTGCCATTCTCCGGCCAAAGGGTATTGCTTCCCTTGCACTTGCAGATACATTTGTTCTGCTTTTCCATATATGCCGCCGCCGCCGCCGTTATCGGTGATTTTTACTACAATGGTATTGTTTCCACTTTTCAGTACATTTTCCGGTATCTTGTAGCTCCTCTTCACTCCGTAACCTTCTGTTTCTCCAATTTTTATACCGTTTATCCATACAATGTCATTATCGTCTATCACGCTTAAATCTATTGTTGCAGCTTTCCCTTCACTTTCTTTTGGTAGCGAAATGTTATATTTGAACCATATAATACCATCAACATTGCCAATCACATTTTCCCACATTTGTGGCAATTGCATCTTGTTCCACGCTGAGGTGTTGAATGAAGGTTCGTACCATTTTTCACTGATGCTCGGATCGTTATTCAGTGCATTCAGATATTTGGCTTTGTTTTCTTCATTGGTTTTGGCAAACTCATCAAAGTTGTCAACCTTAAAATCTTTGTATCTTTCTCTGAATTTCTCGGGAAGGCTGTTAAATGCATCGCTGCTTGTCCATGTTTCTATATCTGTACCTCCCCACGAGGAGTTGATAATGCCTACAGGGATATTTAATTCTTTATTTAATTTGCGAGCAAAAAAGTATGCAACGGCAGAGAATTCTGATACGGTTTGAGGAGAACATACCTGCCATGTTCCGCTTAAATTGTCTTTGGGTTTCATGCTGATATCTTTCACTACGTTGAATGCACGTATCTGAGGGTAATTGGCATCCTTTATTTCCTGCTCATAGTTATAGACTGATCCCCATCCGTGTACAGCCATTTCCATGTTCGATTGTCCCGAGCATAGCCATACTTCACCGATGAGGATATCATTTAATGTGATGCTATTCTTTTTTCCTTTTACTTCCATTGTATAAGGACCACCATACGATACAGGATTGAGTGTTGCAATCCAAGCTCCATTCTTATCGGCCTTTACTTTTTTTATTTGGTTCAGAAAGTGTACTTCTACAGCTTCATTCTTGTCAGCCCAACCCCATATTTTGATAGGTTTGTCACGCTGAAGAACCATGTTGTTGGAGAAGATGTTAGCTAGTTTTACTTCTGCGTGAAGTGCTGAAGTAAAGCACAAAAGGCAGAAAAAGGGTAAGAGTAATGTTCTTTTTGTCATGGTATTAAATATTTTTTGTAAAAATAAACATTAAAAATTTATTTTTAAAGCAAATGAGAAACAAGTATTTTTCTCTTGCCTTATTAAGGCTCACAGGGATTCATTATCAGTGAAACAAAAAAAGTTTATCTTTGTTATAATATTCGGATCCCAACTAAAAAACAACATAAAATTCATATGAATTACTTTAATTATAAAAGACGTCTGTCATCCGAAACCAGAATAGGGAATACTCCACTGGGCGGAAATAACCCTATCAGGGTGCAGTCGATGACAAACACCAATACGAACGATACAGAAGCAAGTGCCGAACAGGTAATAAGAATAGTAGAAGCCGGAGCCGACTATGTGCGCCTGACCGCACAGGGAGTTCGTGAAGCCGATAATCTGAAAAATATAAAAGAAGTGGTGCGTGGGCGAGGATATAATACTCCGCTCATTGCCGATATACACTTCAACCCTCGTGCAGCCGAGGCCGCAGCTAAGGTTGTAGAAAAAGTACGTATCAATCCGGGAAACTTTGTAGACAGGGTAAAAACGTTCGAAACCTTTGAATATACTGACGAAGAATATGCTCAGGAAATAGAAAAAATACGAGCTAAACTCGTTCCCCTACTCGATATCTGTAAAGAACACAAGACGGCTATCCGTATCGGGGTAAATCACGGTTCTCTCTCCGATCGTATTATGAGCCGCTATGGTGATACACCTGAAGGAATGGTAGAATCCTGTATGGAATTTTTACATATCTGTCTCGAAGAAGGATTTAAGGATATTGCCATTTCGATGAAGACATCAAACACGGTGGTTATGTCAAAGGCTGTACGTCTGCTGATTGCCCGTATGGAAAAAGAAGGGCTTAATTTTCCTCTGCATTTGGGTGTAACCGAAGCCGGAGACGGTGAAGACGGGCGCATCAAGTCAGCGGTTGGTATAGGTTCACTCCTATCGGATGGAATCGGAGACACGATTCGTGTGTCGTTGAGTGAAGATCCAGAATATGAAGTGCCGGTTGCCCGTAAGCTGATAGCATACATTAAGCAAAAAGAAAATCATCCTGAAATAGTAGCCACAGCAAGTGATAAGTTCTCTCCTTTTTCTACTGACAGACGTGAGACGTATGTAGTAGGAAATATAGGAGGTGATAGTGTTCCTGTTGTCATTTCAGATCGTTCGCAAGGTAATTTTGAGTTAAATAGTCATTTCTTGCCCGACTATTTATATGTAGGCAAGGAACTTCCTGCTGCTGCACCTCGGGCAATTCCTTCTATTATAGACGTTGAGGGCTGGAAAGGTGAAAAAAATACTTATCCGTTGTTTGATAAATCGAATTGGGATAAAATCAATAAAACAGATTCGGCTATCAAATTCCTCCGCTTGTCTTATCCTGAGTTGGATAAAGATATTTTAGCGTTGTTGAAGAATGATAAGTCTATCGTTGTCATTGTTTCTACTGATCATATTAACGGAGTAGGCGAACAGCGGGCTTTTATTCATACATTGATGAATAATGATTGCGATACGCCTGTTGTCTTCAATCGCCACTATACAGAAAATGAGTCGGAAGATATTCAGATAAAAGCCGCAGCAGACTTCGGAACATTGTATCTCGATGGATTTGGGAACGGTATTATGTTGCAGAACGAAGGTACAATTCCTCTAAAGAATATTGATGCTTATATGTTTGGTATTTTGCAGGCATCACGAGTGCGTACAAGCAAAACTGAATATATTTCGTGTCCGAGCTGCGGACGTACCTTATTTGATCTACAGACAACTGTTGCATTGGTAAAGGGGGCAACTTCGCACCTGAAACATCTTAAAATTGGTGTGATGGGATGTATTGTCAATGGTCCCGGAGAAATGGCTGATGCCGACTATGGCTATGTAGGCGCAGAGAAAGGAAAAATTTCTCTTTACAAAAAGAAGAACCTTATAGAGAAAAATATTTCTTCGGCCGAAGCTGTAGAACGTCTTGTTCAGCTTATAAAAGAGAATGGTGATTGGGTAGAGCCCGAAAACTAAAAAAACATTGAACATATGGAATGTGATGCCTATTGTTTTGTCTGGTTGAACAGAATAATATATTAATAAAAATCACATTCCATATACCTAAATTCTTTCCCTATATTCAGTTGGGGTAACTGCTTTGATTTTCTTAAAGACCCGGTTATAATAGGGGATATCTTTGAATCCCGAAGCGAAACATATTTCGGCAATTGCCATATTTGTTTTTGTTAGCATTTGGCACGAAGACTCGATGCGGTATTCTGCCAGGTATGAAAAAAATGTTTTCCCTGTCATTTTTTTAAAGAAAATACAAAAAGAAGATTTATCAAGCTGCACCAATTGAGCCATTTCTTCCAATGTTATGGTATTCTGATAATTATTCATTACATAAAGCAATATTTTTTGCATCCTCTTTGTTTTCTTGTCTTCAACTATGGGTCTGCCTACTGCACTCGTATTTTCTACAGATGAGATTATTGATAACAGTTTGATGAAAGAAGACAGTCGGTCTATTGTTGTCTCTTTTGCCATTTGTAGTAAAATGCTCTGCAATCGAACTAATGTCTCCCCCTTGAAAGAAAGGGCTTCAGTATTTTTTTGATTTTTTTTTATATAGGTCTCCAGTTCAGGAAAAGCAGAAGAACATTTCTCCAATAACTGTTCGGAGAACGTGACGGTTATGTTTTCTATTTCTCCGTTTTTATCAGCATCTAATTCGTCGAATGACCAGCAATGAGGGATATTCGGTGGTATCAGTATGATTTCATTTCTTGAAAATGGCTCTATAGTATCCCCTATAATGCGTGTTCCACTCCCAACTATAACATAAGAGAGTTCCCATGTTTTTTGTTGGTGAAGTGTTATTTGTTCATTCCATTTGATTTTTACATGGTCAAAATGAAATGAATATTCACGTTGTGCAGGTATATGAGCATATTTTACTTTTTTGAGCATTTTTAATGTATTCGGTTTGAAAAAGGCAAATATAAGACAAGTATAATAAAATATAAAACAATTGAGTATGTTGTTTTTGGTATATTTTTGTTGCCTATAATAGAATTTTAATTTGTAAAGGTAAATGAAAGAAGCAATAGATATTAAAAGCTCCAAGCCCCATTATGAAATACTTGATGGCTTAAGAGGCGTTGCTGCGTTGTTAGTGGTTTTGTTTCATGTTTTTGAGATTCATTCACATGGCGACCATAGTAAACAAATTATCAATCATGGTTATTTAGCGGTCGATTTCTTTTTCCTGCTCTCGGGTTTTGTCCTTGGGTATGCATATGACGATCGCTGGGGCAAAATGACATTGAAAGATTTCTTTAAGCGTCGTATTATTCGTCTGCAGCCTATGATTATTATAGGGTCTATTATTGGAGCATTATTGTTTTATTTTCAGGATTCACCGGCATTAGGATGGGGTGGAATAAACGAAGTTCCGGTTTGGAAGATGTTGTTAGTGATGCTGATTGGTTTCACCCTAATACCAGTAGGAAAAGGTTTGGATATAAGAGGTTGGAATGAAATGCATCCGCTCAATGGACCGGCATGGTCTCTCTTCTTCGAATATATCGCTAATATTGTTTATGCGCTTGTTTTACGTCGGGTATCAAAAATTGTACTCGCTATTTTAGTCGTGGTTGCTGCCGGATTTACCATTCACTACGCCTTAACCAATCCCAATGGAGATATTATAGGAGGATGGTCTATCGATGATTCTACTCAATTGAAAATCGGGTTTATTCGTTTGGCATTCCCTTTCTTAGCAGGGCTTCTGCTGGCCAGAATGGGTAAACTTCGTTATACGAAAAATGCTTTTCTATCTGCGGCTTTATTGTTGGTTGTTTTGCTTTCCGTGCCACGGCTAGGCGATGCGGATAGTCTTTGGCTAAACGGGCTATACGAATGTTTCTGTCTCATTATTATGTTTCCTTTTATAATTTGGCTAGGAGCAGGAGGCAAAGTGCAAGGATATAAGGCTTCTAAAGTATGCAAATTCCTCGGTGATATCTCATATCCGATTTATATTACTCATTTCCCTATTGCATATGTATACATGGCATGGGTAACAAATAATAATCTAACTTTAGAACAGTCATGGCATTATAGTTTACTTGTTGTAATAGCTGCTGTTGCTACAGCATATCTTGCTATGAGGTTTTATGATCTGCCTATTCGGGAGTGGTTGCGCAAGAAGTTTTTGTAATAATTTCAAAATAAGTATCATGCTTCGTAAAGCAATTAAACAATAGCCAATAGGCATGTTTAATTGCTTTATCTTTATCTAAGACTTGCAGTTCGAACAAATTATGCTCTGAAAGCATCGTTATTAATTCGTTTAAATCTGAAGAAATAACTATATTTGCGCCAATAAAAAATTGCAAGATATTCGGCTATGGAATACAACTTTAAAGAAATAGAAAAACGTTGGCATCAATATTGGATTGATAATAAAACTTACAAAGTAAAAGAGGATAAAAGCAAACCTAAATATTATGTCCTTGATATGTTCCCTTATCCATCAGGAGCAGGGCTGCATGTAGGGCATCCGCTCGGATATATCGCATCCGATATATATTCTCGCTACAAAAGGCTAAAAGGCTTTAATGTTCTCCATCCAATGGGTTATGATGCTTACGGACTTCCTGCCGAACAATATGCTATACAGACAGGGCAGCATCCAGCCATTACTACGGCTCAGAATATAAACCGTTATCGTGAGCAGTTGGATAAGATTGGCTTTTCATACGATTGGAGCCGTGAGATTCAGACCTGCGACCCCAGATATTATAAATGGACGCAATGGGCATTTATCCAAATGTTCAACAGCTACTATTGCTATGATGAGAACCAGGCACGCCCGATTGCCGAACTGATCGCAGCTTTCGAACAAGTTGGCACAGAAGGTTTAAATATAGCTTGCAGCGAAGAATTGCAATTTAGCGCTGCCGACTGGAAATCATATACCGAAAAACAAAAGCAAGAAATATTGCTAAACTACCGTATAGCCTACCGCAGCGAAACAACTGTAAACTGGTGTCAGGCTTTAGGGACTGTATTGGCTAACGATGAGGTTATAAATGGCTTGTCGGAGCGTGGGGGATACCCGGTAGAACAACGCTTGATGCGCCAGTGGAGCTTGCGTGTGTCGGCTTATGCACAGCGTTTGCTCGAAGGTCTGGATAAAATAGACTGGAGTGATTCTATCAAAGAAACACAACGCAACTGGATTGGACGTAGCGAAGGTGCAGAAATGAAATTCAAAGTAAAGGATTCGGATGTTGAATTCGAAATCTTTACTACCCGTGCCGATACCATCTTTGGAGTTACATTTATGGTACTTGCTCCCGAAAGCGAATATGTTCCTCAGGTGACAACTGCCGAGCAAAAAGCCGAAATAGAAAAATATTTGGATGCTACAAAACGCCGGACTGAGCGTGACCGCCTGATGGATAAAAAAATATCAGGAGTATTCACCGGCTCGTATGCTATAAATCCTCTTAATGGCAAAGAAATACCGATCTGGGTTTCTGACTATGTACTTGCCGGTTATGGTACAGGTGCAATTATGGCTGTTCCTGCACACGATAGCCGTGACTATGCTTTTGCTAAACACTTCAACTTGCCGATTATACCTTTGATTGAAGGATGTGATGTTTCGGAAGAAAGTTTTGATGCAAAAGAAGGAATCATGATGAATTCAGGATTCTTGGATGGGATGACTGTTAAGGAAGCGATTGAGAAAACAAAAGAATATGTAAGAGAAAACAAACTAGGACGTGTAAAAGTAAATTACCGTCTTCGTGATGCTATCTTCTCTCGCCAACGTTACTGGGGAGAGCCATTCCCTGTGTACTACAAAGAGGGTCTTCCTTACATGTTGCCATTAGATAAACTTCCCCTTGAGTTACCTGAAGTAGATAAGTATTTGCCTACCGAATCGGGAGAACCACCATTAGGACGTGCAACTAAATGGGCATGGGATGAAGCCAATGAAAAGGTTGTAGATACATCTAAGATAGATCACAAAACAATATTCCCTCTCGAGCTGAATACAATGCCGGGATTTGCCGGTTCATCTGCGTACTATCTGCATTATATGGATCCGTATAATGATCAGGAACTAGTTTCGAAAGAGAAAGATGAATACTGGCGCAATGTTGATTTGTATATCGGTGGTACAGAGCATGCTACAGGTCACTTGATATATAGCCGTTTCTGGGATAAATTTTTATTCGACATAGGCGTTTCATGTGAAGATGAGCCATTCAAAAAACTGATTAATCAGGGTATGATACAAGGGCGTAGCAGCTTAGTATATCGTATCAATGGAACAAATACATTTGTATCTTATAACCTGAAAGACAAATATGAAACTTCAGAAATCCATGTGGATGTAAATATTGTGCATAATGATGTGCTTGATATAGATAGATTCAAAGCTTGGAGACCTGAATACGAGACTGCCGAATTTATACTTGAAGATGGGAAGTACGTTTGCGGATGGAATATCGAGAAAATGGGTAAACGATATCACAATGTCGTAAATCCTGACGATGTAGCTGAAAAGTACGGAGCAGACACACTGCGTATGTACGAAATGTTCCTTGGGCCATTGGAGCAGTCCAAGCCTTGGGATATGAATGGTATCGATGGTGTTCACCGCTTCTTGCGTAAAGTGTGGAGTCTGTTCTATAAAGGTGATGAGTTTGTTGTTGCCGATGAAGAGCCAGCAAAGGAAGAGCTAAAATCATTGCATAAGCTCATAAAGAAAGTGTCTGCTGATATCGAATCATTCTCATTCAATACATCTGTTTCAGCGTTTATGATTTGTGTGAATGAATTGACTTCTTTAAAATGCAGTAAAAAAGCGATTTTGCAAGAGTTGGTTACCTTGCTTGCTCCTTTTGCTCCATTCGTTTCCGAAGAGCTTTGGTCTGCATTGGGTAATACAACATCTGTTTGTGATGCAAAATGGCCTGCTTTTAATGAAGAATATCTTGCAGAAGATTCATTCAAATATGGAGTTGCTTTTAACGGTAAGGTTCGTTTCGAACTTGAGTTTTCGGCAGATGCTGTACAAGCTGATGTTGAGAAAGCGGTGTTAAGTCATGAACTGGCTCAGAAATGGCTTGACGGAAAAACACCGAAGAAGGTCGTCTTTGTTCCCAAGAAAATGATAAATGTCGTATTGTAATCAATAACAATCCATGCCTAAAAGATATTTAAAGGAGTTTTACTGGAAGGATTACGCAACTATATTTGTTGGTCTGGCTCTGTATGCCGTAGGGCTTATTGGATTTATAAAACCCGGAGGTATCGTTACCGGAGGGTTAACAGGGATAGCCCTGCTTGTGGAATACGCTACAAATGCGAAGATTCCTTTGCAGTATACCTATTTTCTTGTAAACTGTGGATTGTTGTTTGTGGCTCTTAAGGTTCTTGGTCTTAAGTTTATGATAAAGACCATCTATGGAGTTGTTGTGCTCACTTTTCTGCTTACTATTTGTCAGTCCATGATAACCGAACCCATTGTAAAAAATGAGCCGCTTCTTTCAGGTGTTATCGGAGGGATGATGTGCGGAGTCGGGATAGGTTTGGTATTCAGTTCGAATGGTAGTACGGGAGGCACTGATATCGTTGTAGCACTTATCAATAAGTATAAAAATATAGCTTTTGGGCGAGGAATGCTTCTGTGCGACTTTGTGATAATCAGTTGTTCGTATTTTGTATTCCAGAATTATCAGACCATTATATACGGGCTTATTGTGATGGGTGTGATGACATATAGTATAGATATGGTTATCAACGGATTTCGTCAGTCGGTTCAGATACTTGTTTTCTCCGAAAAATATGAGATTATAGCCACTGCGATAAACCATGAATTGCACCGGGGCTGTACCGTTCTGGATGGTATGGGGTGGTATACGAAGAAGCCTACAAAGGTTCTGATTGTTTTAGCTAAACGCAACGAAGCACTGGAGATATTCCGCCTGATTAAAAGTATTGACGAGAAAGCATTTATCTCACAAAGTACTGTTCGGGGAGTTTACGGCGAGGGCTTTGATAAAATAAGGACGTAAAATCATGGATTTAAAAGGTAAAAATATCATTCTCACAGGCGCCTCTTCAGGAATAGGGAGAGATATGCTCGATATTTTAGCCTTATATCCGAATGTCAGAATTGTAGCTGTTGCCCGTCATGCTGATCGTATCCTTCAAAAAGAAGGAATTGTATACCCTTATGCTGCTGATGTAAGCAGTAAAGATGGAGTTGATAATGTATTCAATTATGCTCAGGAAGTATTTGACGGCGAGGCTGATGTCTTTATCGCTAATGCTGGTTTTGCTTACCTCGAAAAAATAAATAATTCCGATTGGCAGCATATAGAGAATATTTTCAATCTGAACGTATTTTCCCCTATCTATTCACTAGAGAAACTCCTCGCTGGCAGTAATAATAAAAGAGTTGCATTTGCTTGTACTATATCGGGCGCAGGCTTGGTTTCTTTGCCTGCTTACTCATTGTATTGTTCTACAAAAGCCGCACTGCACCATTTTGTGCAAACCTATAGGTACGAGCAGTCTGAAAACATACAGATAACAGCAGTTTATCCTGTTGCCACTCGTACAGAATTTTTTGATAAGGCAACCGGAGAAGATAGTACACCTTTGCCATTTCCTACACAAAACTCGCAAACTGTAGCAAAAAAAATTATCAGAGGGATCGAAAAAGGGAAGGAGAATGTTTACCCATCCTTGTTGTTTCGTTTCTTTTTTCCTATTGGAAGAGCTTTCCCTATTTTCCTGAAAATGTATTCCGGATTGGAAAAGCGGAAAGTTGGGAAATGGTTGTAATTACAGAATTTAAATCTAATAGAGTAAATAATAATATGTCAGATATATGTAAAAATTGTAGTACTCCTGTCTCTGGAAAATATTGTTCAAACTGTGGACAATCAACAGCTACTGCACGTATTAATTTCCATTATATTATACACGAAATACAACATAGTATTTTTCATGTAGATAGAGGAATTTTACACACAATAAAAGAACTCATTACGAGACCCGGTGACTCTATTCGCGAATACTTATCGGGTAAAAGAATCACCCATTTCAAGCCCTTTTCATTTATTCTTATTTTAGGGACTATATACGGATTTATATGTTTTTTCCTAAAAGTATATCCTGAAAACTCATTTGCCTATCTTCAGACAGATGCTGCAGCCAATAATTACAGTCAATTGGTTTTCGATTGGATGTATGGGCATTATTCTTTTGTTATGCTGGCTTTTATTCCATTTTATGCATTAGCATCCTATATAGTATTTAAGAAGTCAGGTTACAATTTCGTGGAGTTTCTGGTTATAAACTCATATATAGTAGGAATGCAGATCCTAATTCTTATTTTGACTTATCCTATTTATTATTTCACCCTCTCCATATGGGGCGTATTGCTGACGTTCTTATTTTGCTATTTATATCAATTCTGGGTATATATACAATTGTTTGGAAAGAGTTCACCTATCAAGACTGTATGTAAGACGTCGATAAGTATGGTTTTATCATTTTTGTTTGTTGTGATAGCTTCTTCTTTAGTTACATTTGTATTCATTTTTATCAACCATCGGTAGAGATATTTTAAGGGTTTAATCCTGTCTTCTTGTTTTTATAATATTCAAGGAGCTTGTATCCCATAATCCCAATTGTGATTCCGAATAATATACCGCAAGCAACATCGATAGGATAATGCTTGGCAAGATAGATGCGGCTATATGCGACAATTGTAGCCCAAATTATTGCCAGATAACCGTAATACTTAGAGCCGATCTTACGGAATAATAAAAGGAAAAAAGTAGCCATCGTAAACGTTGTTGCAGAATGAGACGAGAAGAAGCTGGTACTCGAACTGTATCTTTCTATTGCATGTATAACACCTGTCCAATCTTGATTATGTATCGGACGTGGACGTTCTACCATCATCTTAATAATATTGGTTAATAATGCACTTGCACCGATAGAAAGCAAGAAAAATATAACACTCGTTTTCTTCCAAACCTCTAATCTGTAATAGATAAACACAGCCATCAGGATACACATAATTATCCAAAAATGGTACGAACTGAAAAATAACATAACAGGGTCGAGCCAACCGATATGTTTACTGTTCAGATACAAAAAGAGTTCTTTATCCCATTCTATAATTTTGCGAAGCATTGGCGTATATCTTGAAAATGAACCACAAAGAAATATTATTTTACGATTAAAATGAAGAATATTTAAATCTTTTATATTTTTAGTAATTGCAAATCAATCGGTATCTGTCTGTAAATTGAATATATTGATGTAAATTTGCAACCATACATTATGGAAGGAACATTTAATATACACAGGGAGAATATAAATGAAAATGAGAAGGAGTTTGAGAATGCGTTGCGCCCTCTCACCTTCCAGAGTTTTCGTGGACAGAGTAAAGTTGTAGAAAATTTACAAGTCTTTGTGACAGCTGCAAAAATGCGTGGCGAATCGCTCGACCATACTCTGTTGCATGGCCCTCCCGGGCTTGGTAAAACAACCCTGTCGAATATTATAGCCAATGAGCTTGGTGTAGGGTTTAAGATCACATCAGGCCCTGTATTAGATAAGCCCGGAGACTTGGCCGGACTGCTTACTTCGCTCGAACCGAACGATGTTCTTTTCATAGATGAAATACACCGCCTTTCGCCTGTTGTGGAAGAATATCTGTATAGTGCGATGGAAGACTATCGCATCGATATAATGATAGATAAAGGGCCTAGCGCTCGTTCAGTACAGATAGAACTCAATCCGTTTACGCTTGTTGGTGCAACTACTCGTAGTGGTTTGCTTACAAGCCCTTTGCGTGCCCGTTTTGGGATAAATATGCACCTCGAATATTACGATATAGATACCCTTGTGCATATTATCTTACGATCGGCAGATATACTGAATGTACCTGCTTCGAAAGATTCTGCTATAGAAATTGCTTCACGTAGTCGTGGTACGCCCCGTATTGCGAATGCCTTGCTGCGCCGTGTGCGTGACTTTGCTCAGGTAAAAGGATCGGGTAAGATAGACAAAGATATCGCTTCTTATGCTCTCGAAGCATTAAATATAGATAAGTATGGATTGGATGAGATAGATAATAAGATATTGCTTATCCTGATCGATAAATTCAAAGGGGGGCCGGTAGGAATTTCTACAATAGCAACCGCATTGGGAGAAGACGGAGGGACGATCGAAGAGGTATATGAGCCATTTCTTATCAAGGAAGGTTTTATGAAGCGTACTCCTCGTGGACGTGAAGTGACAGACCTTGCCTACAAGCATCTGGGAAGGAAAAGAGAAAGTGAGCAAGGATTTCTATTTTAAAAGAATAAAACATTGAACTTAGAATTATTTATAGCCAAGCGGATTCATTTTAGTAAAGGCGAAGGAGAGAAAAAAGCGTCTTCACCTGCTGTTAAAATAGCTATTGCAGGTGTTGCAATAGGATTGGCAGCTATGATTCTGGCATTGTCTATTGTTATCGGCTTTAAGAAAGAGGTACGCAACAAGGTTGTTGGCTTCGGCTCTCATATTCAGATTACCAATCTGAATAACACCACTTCTTACGAAACATTGCCGGTAGCTGTTACTCCCGGTCTTTTAGATACATTGAGCCATGAGACGGGTATAGCACATGCACAGGTATATGCCACAAAACCGGGTATCATAAAAACAGATAGTGCATTTCAGGGGATAATTCTAAAAGGGGTAGGGAAAGACTACGATTGGGACTTTTTCAAGAAGAATATGATTGACGGTAAGATCATCAACCCTGATGATACCACAATCACCAATCAGGTTATTATCTCCAAGAATATAGCGGATAAACTTAATCTGAAGACAGGCGATAGTTTTATTTCGTATTTTGTTCAGGAACGCAGTGCCCGTAAGTTTAACATCACGGGGATATACAGTACCAATTTTGAAGATTACGACAAACTATTTGTTATAACAGATATCCGACTTATACAAAGGCTTAATAAGTGGCAACCCGATCAGGTAAGCGGTATAGAGCTGCTCGTAAACGAATTTGAGCAACTTGACCAGCTTACACAAAATATCTATTTAGATATGATGACTTATCGGGATGTGGATGGGAATACTTTTCTGACCCGCTCTATTAAAGAAATGAACGCGATGATATTCAGTTGGCTCGATCTGTTGGATATGAATGTATGGGTAATCATGATCTTGATGTTTGCTATTTCCGTTTTTACGATGATATCGGGATTGCTTATTATAATCTTGGAACGCACCAATATGATTGGTATACTTAAAACCCTTGGTGCACGAAATTTTAATATTCGTAAAACATTTCTCTATGTGTCTTCATTCCTGATACTGAAAGGGATGTTGTGGGGAAATATTATAGCCTTGACTGTGCTGTTGCTTCAACGGTATTTTGGCTTGATAAAGCTAGATCCCAATACTTACTATGTATCCGAAATGCCGGTGGATATAAATATATTACACATTATTCTTATCAACATTGCTACCTTAACCTTGTCGGTATTGGCTATGGTTGGGCCTTCTTATCTGATAGCAAAAATATCTCCTGCAAAATCACTTCGTTTCGAATAAGAGATTATTCGTGATGGTAAGGTTCGTTGTTTAAGATTGTCATTGCTCTATACAACTGTTCCACAAATATAAGACGTACCATCTGGTGCGAAAAAGTCATGCGTGATAAAGTTAGTTTTTCATTCGCCTTCTGATATACTGCTTCCGAGAAACCATAAGGGCCTCCGATGGCAAATATGAGCCGCTTGCTTACCGTATGTGTTTTCTTTTCTATATAGGAGGCAAACTGCATCGAGGTATATTCTTTTCCCTTGTCATCCAGCAGAACGAGATAATCTCCCGGCTGTACGTTTTTTAATATCAATTCACCTTCCTTCTCCTTTTGCTGTTCCATCGTAAGGCTTTTGGTGTTCTTTATGTCAGGTATAATTTGTATTTCGAAAGGGATATAATGCTCCAACCTTTTCTGGTATTCGTTGATAGCCTCTACAAAATAGCCTGCATCGGTTTTGCCTATAGCAAGAAGAATGATTTTCATATTTTCTAGTTTTTTCATTACAAAAATAGGCAACAATTTCTTGCTGCCTATCCTGTTATATAAAAAATAAGTTTTTTACTTATTTCGTTGCATCGATTACACCTCTGAAATAACCTATAGATTCGGCTATTCCCGCTAAAGGGGCTTTCATGTTTCGCTCGTATTCGAGGCTGCAAGCTCCTGAGTATTTTACTTCGCGAAGCATTCTCACAAAAGCAGGAATGTCTATTATGCCCCGACCGATTTCACCTGTCTTTCCGGCTTTAGTTGCTGCGGTTGTATTCTTCATATGGATGTCGAACACTCTGTCGCTGTATTTTTTTAGGTCGGCAATCGGATCATGTCCTGCACGTGCATCATGACCAATGTCGAGACACATTCCGATACGAGGGTCTAGGTCTTTTACATGTTCATAGATATCAGCTGCATGCGGATATAATTCGATGTCGGGACCATGAAGATGAATGGCATATTTGAAATCATATTCTTTTACTTTCTTGTCTACATAAGGTAGTAGTTCATGATTGGGAACACCTACGATAAGTTTTACGCCAACACGTTTGGCATAATCAAACGCTTTGTCCACTTCTTCTTTGGTCTTCATATAGATAGGACCTACAGCATAACCTGTAACATCATACTTTGCCAGTTTAGCATGGAATGCGGCAATTTCTTCGTCGGTGCTATTCAGCGGAAGATGGAAATCTTTGATACAAAGATAATGCACATCTACCTCTTGCATCATTTTGAGGGTCTCATCGAGATTGAAATTTACAAATGTATATCCGGCTATGGCTACCTTAAATGATTCGCCATCATCTCGTTGCGTTTTCTCGGGTTCATTGGCAAAAAGAATTGTTGTGTGCGCGCACACTAAAAGTAGGAATAATCTTAGTGTTTTACTCATGGGTTACTTTTTTAGATATTTAGATTTTTATTTAAGATCATCACGGTGTACAAATATAACAATTCTCATAGAATAATATATCCTTATAGTTAAAGCTTATATCTTTATATTTTATTAAATAGAGCTTATAATAAAAGGAGAATGGCACATTTGGATAAAGAAGATTTCAGACGAGGAGTGTATGATGTTGTGAGGAGTATTCCGTATGGTCGGGCTACAAGTTATGGCGCAATCGCTAAGGCTATCGGTTATCCGAATATGTCACGTTTGGTAGGTCGGGTGATGGGAGAGTGCAATTCTGTCATTTCCGGTATTCCGGCACATAGGGTAGTAAATAGTCAGGGAGTACTCTCAGCCAAAGAAGCATTCGGAAACTCGAACGAAATGCAGAAGCTCTTAGAAGAGGAAGGAGTTGGCGTTGTAAATGATAGAATCATCAATTGGGAGAAAGTATTCTGGGATCCTACCCAAGAATTGACTATCGAATGATTTCCTTTATAGCAATTCGCTTTCTAAGAATAAAATTATCTAATAGAGTAGACTTTGATATACAAAATCAAAGAAAAAGGTAACAACAAAAAACATTTCAAAAAGTGTCACTTTTGTCACCTTTTGGCTGTAAACTGCTGATATAGGGTACTGCGTGTTTTTCGGGTTTTGTCACTTTTTATATGAATAGTAACTAAAGAATAGAACCAAGTAAAACAATTTATATCTTTGTAAATAAACACAAATAAACGATATGAGAATAATTCCCGATTCAGAACTGATTATAAATAGTGATGGCAGTGTTTTTCACTTACATCTAAAGCCGGAACAATTATCGGACAAAATAATAATGATGGGCGACCCCGACAGAGTGAGCCTTACCGCATCTTTTTTTGATAGTGTA
This sequence comes from Dysgonomonas sp. 37-18, assembly GCF_001899125.1. Taxonomy (NCBI): domain Bacteria; kingdom Pseudomonadati; phylum Bacteroidota; class Bacteroidia; order Bacteroidales; family Dysgonomonadaceae; genus Dysgonomonas; species Dysgonomonas sp. 37-18. The sequence continues at coordinate 164,721 of NZ_MKVC01000041.1, forward strand.
GAATGTGATATCCAAAGCCGGGAATTTCATACGATTACTGGAACGTATAAAGGGAAACGCATTACTGCTCTTTCGCATGGTATCGGCCCCGACAATATAGATATTGTAATTACAGAATTGGATGCGTTGGCTAATATCGATTTCAAGACACGTGAAGTAAAGAAAGACTTCAAACAGCTCACAATGGTGCGTGTAGGAACATCAGGAGGATTGCAGCCTCATTGCCCAATCGGTTCGTATGTGGTTGCTGCAAAGTCGATCGGTTTCGACGGAGTACTCAACTATTATGCAAATCGTGATAAAGTGACATTGGCTGATTTTGAGGATATCTTTAAGAAACATGTGGGTTGGAATCCCCAGCACTGCGCTCCGTATGTTGTAAAGGCCGATGAGGAATTGGTAGAACGTATAGGACATGACATGATAAAAGGAGTTACCATATCTGCCATTGGTTTCTATGGGCCACAGGGGCGATATGTACGCATGCCGTTGGCTAATCCCGACCTGAATACTAAAATAGAGTCGTTCAGGTTTGGTGAAGATTCGATTACCAACTACGAGATGGAAAGCGCACCGTTGGCAGGAATGGGCCGGTTGATGGGGCATAAGGCCATGACTGTATGTACAATAATAGCCAATCGTTTGGCAGGAGAATCAAATTCAAATTACAAGGGTTCGATAGAAGATTTAATAAAGAAGGTATTAGAGCGTATTTAATGAAGGCACAAACAAAAAAGAGGCTCAAGCGGATGTTTTGGGTATTATCAATCGGGCTTATTTTAGCGGTTTTAGCAATTCTTTTTGCTAACTGGAAAATCCCTCACGATTCCAAAGGTTTTGTATATGATGAAGTAGATAGCATACCCGCACAGAAAGCGGCGTTGGTTTTGGGTGCTGCTAAGAATATAGGCAATCGTCCCAATTTATACTTCACTTACCGCATTCAGGCTGCTAAAGAATTATATGATGCCGGTAAGGTAAAGGTTTTTGTTGTAAGCGGAGACAATAGCCGCAAAGATTATAATGAGGCAGACGATATGCGTGCCGCTCTTGTCCATGCCGGCGTGCCCGACAGTATTATACATTGCGATTATGCGGGCTTGCGCACACTCGATTCGGTGGTGAGGATGAATGAAATATTTGGTCAGGATTCGTTTATTATCGTGTCGCAAGAGTTTCATAACGAACGGGCTGTGTTTTTGGCTCAGAATTACGGGATGACAGCCTATGGATATAATGCAAAAGATTTATCGCTTAACCGATCGTCATACAGAACAAAAATAAGGGAATTGTTTGCAAGGGTAAAAGTCTTTGTGGATATCGCTACAGGTAAAGAACCAAAGTATCTGGGAGAAAAGATTAAAATCTGAAATCTTTTAAGAATTAGGGTCTTGCTGATATTAGATGGAAACACTAATTTTGTCGCTTCTTTAAATAAGGTTAATTTAAACAATAATAAATTATATTAATGAAAAAGCTCTTATTCGTGCTCTCTCTATGTGTAGCATGTACCCTTGTGTATGCTCAGGACTCAAATAGTGAACTGTTAAAAAAGTTAGTAGAGAAAAATATATTGACTCAAAGTGAAGCCGACTCGATACGAGGAAATGCACCTACTAAAAGTGCATTGGGAAACGGTACTACCGAAAAAATCAGGCAGGCTTTTAATACTCCATACATGCGTTTCGGAGGATATGGATTATTCATGTACAGATATAGCGACGTAGCGAATGTTAAGCATGATTTTGAACCGAGAGTAATATTCTTATCGATGCGTGGCGAACTGACCAAAAATCTGAAATATTTTATTTTGGCAGAGTTTGTTAACCCAATGCCGTACGAATTTTGGGGAGAATGGACTCCGGCTAAAGAGTTTAATATCAGGCTAGGACAGATGAAAACGCCTCTTTCACTCGAAAATCAAATATCATTAACCGATATTGAAGGGGTTTTCAACACTCGTTCTATTTCTGCTCTTATCGGAATGGGCGATGATGTACAGAGACAACAAAATAATAAGAATAATACAGGACGTGATGCAGGTGTGATGGCATACGGTAACTTGTTAAAAACGCAGACGCACGACCTACTCGAATATAAGGTTGGTTTGTTTCAGGGGACAGGTATTAATACTACAGAAAATAATAACTCAAAAGACTTCGCTGCAAACTTGATGCTTCAACCCATAAAGAATTTTAGAATTGGTGGAGGAGTATATCTTGGAGAAGCTAAGTATATAAAACCTGGAGAAACAGAAAAAAATGATCATGTTCGTAATCGTTGGATTGCAAGCTCCGATTATCGTTCAGAGAGAGTGTATGCTCGTGCCGAATGGATAAGAGGCAATGATGGAGGTATCAGCAAAGAAGGTCTTCACGGAATGGGGCTCTATTATTTTGTTCCTAAAAAGTTCAATGCTTTTGCAAAGGTAGATTATCTGAATCAGAATAGAGACACAAGCAAGGAGGTGATTGATTATACACTGGGCTTGAACTATTATTTTTACGGAGCATGCCGTTTCCAGATAAATTATACTTACTCGGATTATTCAAAGAGTTGGGGTGAGAAAAATTCGAATGCTGTATTAGGGCAAATGCAGATTGTATTTTGATCAGACATTCACGAAATATGAAAAGGTTATTTCGAAAGGAATAACCTTTTTCAGTACATTTGTATTGATATCTTAAAAAATATAGTTTGATGAAGATCTGCTACCTTATATTAGCTCATAATAATTTCAGGCATTTAGATCGCTTGATTGATGCTTTAGATGATGCAGATAGCACTTTCTATATTCATTTAGACAAGAAGGCAGAACAGGACTATATTCCTAAAAAGAGTAACGCTACAATTATTCCCACCTCCATTGATATAAACTGGGGAGGAATTTCTATGGTAGAGGCCACATTGGCACTGCTGGAGTTTGGAGTGCAACATTCCTCTGATGCCGACTATTATATATTGCTTAGTGGTGTAGATTATCCTATTCGTTCGAAAGCTTTCTTGCATAAGCTATTAGAAAAGAGAAAAGAGTATATAGATATTGCACCTCTCCCTGTGCCATACAAGCCTGCGGAACGTTACGAGTATTATTACTTCGATTATAATCGTCGCAATCTGAAGCATTACAACCCCAAGTTCTTAATTGAGGTGTTGCTTAAAAAGTTGAAGATAAAAAGAAAAGTTCCTTTTAAGATATATGCCGGTTCGCAATGGTTTGCTCTTACCCGTGAATGCGTTATATATATTCTGAATACTGTAAAGGATGATAGAAGATATTTTGATTTTTTTCGTCATACATTAGTGCCGGATGAAGCTTTCTTCCAGACAATTATAGGTAACTCTGACTATAGAGATAGAATACATGCAAACCTTACATATACCGATTGGGATGGACCTAATCCTCCTGCTACAATAGAGCAGCGTCATATTGAACTGTTAGAAACTCGCATGGAATTCAATGATGAGTTTGGGCGGCGATTCCCTTATTTTGCTCGTAAGTTTAATGATGATAGTGAAAGCATTATAGAGAGGATTCGTACCGTACTTTGGAAACAAGATTAGTCCAGCAGAATCCTCTTCTAAAAATATATATAATCTAAGTCGTTATTGATTGGTAGTAATTACCAGTTCTTTCCCTTTCTTCAAATCGCTATGTGATATAAAGTAACCATCAACTTTCTTACCTCCATAAGTAATATCAGTAATTTTCTTGCCTGAGTTTCTCTTGCTTATAGAAAACTGAGTGCTATCACCGAACGTGAATTCTATCTTGTCGAAAAGAGGAACTGATATGATGTACGAAGGGTCGGCAGGGGAATATGTATAAAGCCCGATGGCGTTAAATACATACCATGAAGACATTTCTCCGGCGTCGTCCATTCCGGCAAGAGCCAGTTGATGTTTGCCCATTCCGTAGAAGTGATTGAGGCAGCTATCTAATATGACTTGTGATTTCTCTTGTTTGTCGATAAAATAATAGAGGAAAGGGAAACTATGATCAGGTTGATTTCCGTGGCAATATTGCCCGATAAATCCCGATAGGTTATGTGCTTCATATCCTCCCCATGGAATGGTAAATAAAGAGTCGACCTTCTTTTCGAAGTCATCTTTACTTTTATATAGATTAATCAACCCTTTAGTATCGTGTGGTGCAAAGAAAGATGATTGCCAGGCATTCGCTTCACGGTACAGGTATTCATAGTAAGGGAATTCAGGGTCGAATGGGGTAACCCATTCACCGTTTTCGAGTCGACCTCTCATCAATTCGGTTGAAGGGTCGAAGAGGTTCTTGTAATTGCCGGTTCTTTTCATCAGCATATTGTAGTTCTCCTCGTCTCCCAACTCTTTGGCTAATAGAGCAACAGCGTAGTCGTCATAGGCATATTCGAGCGTTTTTGTAACAGCTGCTTTCGCTACGGTTTCTATCTTCGGATTTTTGATGTCCATCTCAGAAATATATCCTTTTGCTATATATTCCATCAGATGAGGACGACCTCCTTCTACTGTGGCATTTTTCAAGATGAGATGATATGCTTTGTTGACATCAAACCCTCTTAGCCCTCTCAGATAAGAGCCAGTAACGAATGTGGAGGCATGATCGCCATGAAAGAACGTAGGCATAAATCCTGTCTTTTCTCCTTTGTCGGTGATGGAGTTAATTACATCTGCTGCAACATCGGGCGAAATCATTCCGAGCAAGATCAGTTTGTTTCTATAGTCATCCCAAAACGAAGGATCGGTATAATAGCGGAAGCCCTTGTTTACAACTTCGCCTTTCGCATCGGTAAACTCTCCATTTGCATCACTTCTTAGTGCCGGCCATAAGAAGGAACGATATAGTGAGGAATAGAATATCCATCTTTGCTTTTCAGTGCCACCCGAGACTTTTATTCTTGATAATAGATTTTCCCATGTTTCTGTAGCTTCATTCCTTATTTCGGCGAAGTCTTTGTTGCCTATTTCTTTCTCTAGGTTTTCTTTTGCATTCTTGATGTTAACGAAAGAGAATCCTATTTTTAATTCTAGAGGTTCTTTGTTATTCGCAAAGTTAACTATTGACACGCTTTTGCTTTCACCTCTTATCGAATCTATATTTTTTATTGCATGATTCGAAACTGCGTAGAAGTACATCTTTTCGCTATTCTCCTGAAAGCCTGAGAATACGTTTTCGCTTTCTTGTGTTATTTGCCAATCCTTAATCCTTTCGTTTGATGTAGAAAGATCTACTATCAGCTTTTTATCCTTTCCGGCTTCAAATGTAAACCTGTGATATGCACAGCGCAGGGTTGATGTCATTTCTGCATTTATCCCATATCGCTGGATGAAAACCTGATAATACCCTGGATGGGCAGATTCGTTGTTGTGACTATATGTCGAACAATAATCATCTGCTGTAAAATTCCCTGTTGCGGGGAGAATCGGAATATGGCAAAGATTCCAATGACCTTTATTGGTATGTGTAAAGGCATATATAACAGTGTCTTCATATTGGTAACCGGAGCCACTTCTGAACAATGTTATCGGGCTTACCTGAACCATTGCATTGGGGAGAGATGATCCGGGAAATACTTCGGCGCCCCAAGTTCTGCGAGTTGGCTTGTAGCCTAAGTCGATACTATCCCATAAGGTGGCTGTTCCTAAAAACGGGTTTACATAGTCTGTATACCTTATTTGTTGTCTTTGGGCACAACCGGTTGCAACCAATAATAGACTAATAATAATAAGATTAAATTTATTCATGTGTTAATAGATTATGGTGATAACAAATGTTTTATGGATTAAAAAATCCTTATGTAAAAATACTTTGTTTGTATAATCTATATGTATTTGTTAAAGAACAAATTGGAGGTGTGTCACAAAAGTATACTAGATTGTCTCAGATGCTTATTTTTTTAAGCTGGGTAGTAGGTCTACAATATAGCTGCGACTTATATCGGCAGGCTTCAGAACTTCGTCATTCCAGATAACAAGGTCGATGTCTATTTTTACAATTCCTTTTTCTTTGTCGTGAGACTCACGTCCTATCTGCCGTTCTATAGACTTAAGTTTCAGGCGGACTTCTTCTTTGTCTTGATCGGTATATATAACAGCCAGTTGGTTTAGGAAGTCATTCTTATAGTGTGCTCCATAAGGAGTAGTGACAGAAGTGTCGGAGTAAGATATCCCTCCAAAAGAGCTGTTGAGCAGTTGATGACAGAGTCTTAAATTTGTTTCTGTATCTTCATTTGTTCCTATGCAGAGAAGCGCTTTGTTCATAATAGGTGCAAATATACGCTGCATTTTCGAAATAGGATGAACGGCGAAACTTTATTTCTGAGGCATTTTTATACATTTGTAGGATAATAGTAAAAATATGAAGTTTATAGCAATAATTCCGGCTCGATATGCCTCTACTCGTTTTCCCGGAAAGCCACTGGCTGATATGGGGGGTAAACCGATGATACAACGTGTATATGAACAGGTGAAGCGAGCGGTTCACTATGTATGGGTTGCAACAGATGATTCCCGCATCTTCGAAACTGTAAAGGCGTTCGGGGGGAAAGCTGTTATGACTTCAACAGACCATCGTAGTGGAACCGACCGTATTCAAGAAGCCTATTTTAAGATTGGGGAAGATTTTGATGTGGTTATCAATGTGCAAGGGGATGAGCCGTTCATTCAGCCCGAGCAAATCGAATCTCTGAAAGAGTGTTTTGATAGCAAAGATGTGGAGTTGGCAACGTTGGTAAAACCTTTCAAAAAAGAAGATGGCTTTGATGTTTTGTTCAATCCTAATTCTCCAAAGGTAGTTATAAATAAGGAGAACGAAGCAATCTATTTTAGTCGTTCCATTGTTCCATATATACGAGATGCCCATCATACAGAATGGCTTGATAAACATACATTTTATAAGCATATAGGGATGTATGCCTATCGCGTGGATGTGTTAAAAGAAATCACCCAACTGCCACAATCTTCACTTGAGAAAGCCGAATCGCTGGAGCAACTCCGTTGGATAGAAAACGGCTACCGTATACGAGTGGGTTATACAGATGTGGAAACAATAGGTATCGATACTCCCGAAGATATGGAAAGAGCGATAAAGCTCCTGAAATAAGTCAGCCTTAAACGACAATATAGATTTCTGTTTATGAGCTAAACACTTGTTTAAGTTGATTTTATTTTTTATTTTTGCTTCTTAAACAATCGTTTAGAACACATGTTTAATAGTGAAGATTCTTCGGAAGTAAGGAAACGGATTCTGAGTGAAGCACAAATCCTTTTCATAAAGAACGGCTACAAAGGCACCAGTGTCAGGGATATAGCTAAGGCTTCGGGTACTAATGTGGCAATGGTAAATTATTATTTTCAGTCGAAATATAATTTATTTGAGATTATATTCGAAGACGCATTGGATGTGCTTACTAAAAGAATATTCGAGACTGTAACCTCCGATCTTCCATTTTTTGAGTTAATCGAAACATGGATACACACTTACTATGAAATTCTATTTCAATATCCTGAAATTGCAGCATTTATTCTAAATGAAGTGAGCCTCAATCCGGAGGGACTTACCCAGCGTATAAAGAATAAAAATCCTTATAGTTCTTTCAGTAAAATAGAAAAGCGTATAGCAGAAGAAGTGGAGAAGGGAACAATAAGAGAAACGCCGGCAGCTGATTTCTTATTGAATATATTGTCTTTATGCATGTTCCCTTTTATGTTTGGAAATCTGGCCAAAACATTGATGGAGATTCCGTCAGGCGTTTACAATGAGCTGATAGCCAATCATGAAAAATATGTGATAGAATTTACTATAAACGCACTGAAACCGTGCGATAATGAGATCAAACGAAATAAATTAACACAATAGTTATGAGTAAGGAACAACAATATAAAATGGGAATTGATGTTGGGTCAACAACCGTGAAAATTGTAGTTTTGGATGATAATAATACAATTATTTACAAATCATACTGTAGGCATCAGGCGAATATACAGCAGACTCTGATAGCCGAACTGCAAAAGGTGATTGAAGTATATCCCCAAGCAAAGTTTACAATAAATATATCAGGATCAGCGGGAATGGGTATTGGCGAACGTGTTGGTATTTCATTTGTGCAGGAAGTTGTTGCTGCCGTGGAGGTGGTAAAGAATGTTTACCCTGCTGCTCATACATTGATCGACTTGGGAGGAGAAGATGCTAAAATGGTATTCTTCAGCGAGGGTCGTCACCCTGATATACGGATGAATGGGAGTTGTGCCGGAGGGACAGGTGCTTTTATAGATCAGATGGCAAGTCTGATGAATATTACCATCGAAGAGCTAGGGGTAAAGGCGCTGGATTTTGACAAAATATATCCGATAGCTTCGCGTTGTGGTGTGTTTGCTAAGACCGACGTGCAGAATCTTATTAGCCGGAATATCCCTGTTTCGGATATCTCCGCTTCTATACTCCATGCTGTTGCCTTACAATCCGTTACTACCCTTGCACGTGGGTGCGAGATTATCCCTAAGATAATCTGTATCGGGGGACCGTTGACTTTTATTCCTGCGTTGCGAAATGCTTTTAGCGAGGTTCTTAAAATACAGAGTGAAGATATAATTGTTCCCGAGAATGGGGAATACTTCCCTGCATGGGGTTCTGCTCTTTACCACGAGGCTGATGCAAAAACGTTTGATTTGCACGAATTGGTGGATAAACTTTCGGAATCTACGTCGTCAAATCATAGTGATGCCCTCGAACCACTGTTCAAAGACGAACTTGAATATATTGAGTGGGATGCGAACCGCAATGTAAAAGCCCTGAAATTTAAACCTCTGGGTGAGGAAAAGTATGTAGAATGTTTTTTGGGTATAGATTCTGGATCTACTACATCCAAAGTAGTGGTGATGGATACAGATGCCAATATCATATATAAGTTTTACGGTAATAACGAAGGAAATCCTCTGAGAAAAGTGATGGAGGGGTTATCCTTATTCTATAAAGAGGCTCAAGAGAAAGATGTAACTGTGAAATTCCTTTCATCAGCAGCCACAGGCTACGGAGAAGATTTGATGAAGTCTGCTCTCGGGCTCGATTATGGAATTGTAGAAACCATAGCGCACCTGTCAGGAGCACAATATGTTGATCCCGATGTATCGTTTGTGCTCGACATAGGAGGACAAGATATTAAGTCAATCTTTATCAACAATGGGTTGATTTCGAATATAGAGCTGAATGAAGCCTGTTCTGCGGGTTGTGGTTCTTTTTTGCAAAACTTTGCATCTACAATGAGCATGGAACTTTCTGATTTTGCTCATGCTGCTTGTTTGGCTAAGTATCCAAGTGATTTGGGTTCTCGTTGTACGGTGTTTATGAACTCAAAGGTAAAGCAGTCTTTAAGGGAGAATGCCGGAAATGATGATATTGCAGCAGGTTTAGCTTACTCTGTGGTTAAGAACTGTTTGTTTAAGGTTCTCAAAATCTCTAACCTGAAACAGCTTGGAGACCATATCGTTGTACAAGGTGGTACATTCAGGAACGATGCCGTTTATCGTGCATTAGAAATGCTGTCGGGTAAGACTGTGAGTTCTACCGATCATCCCGAATTGATGGGAGCTTTGGGTGCCGCATTATATTCTCAACGATTATGGGAGAAAAACCAAAACGCAACAACTTTCTCAGGAGAAGAGGCTTTGTTTGATCTGTCTACAATTAACTCTAAGGAGTTGACCTGTAAAGGCTGTACAAACCTATGCTCGGTATTACGATTCAAGTTTAACAACGGGAATATCAGCTATGCCGGAAATAAATGTGAGAAAGTTTTCTATAATAAAAATAATGATCGTAAGGAAGGCTATAATGCTTTTGACAGGAAAAATGAAATCCTTTTCAATCGTCCTGTAAAAGCTGATAATATAGAAAAAGGAAAAACGATAGGCATCCCTCGTGTGCTGAATATGTTCGATAATTATCCATTCTGGCATACTTTATTTACAGCATGTGGATTTAATGTGAGATTATCTCCCGAATCAACGTTCCCGCTATATCAAAAAGGAGTGGGAGGGGTGATGTCTGATAATATTTGTTTTCCTGCCAAGCTTGTACACGGACATGTACTCGCTCTTATAGAGCAAAAGGTAGACAGGATTTTTTATCCGATTGTACCTAAAGAAGAAAAAGAATTCGGGCAATCGTCTAACTCTTTCAATTGTCCTGTGGTTAGTGGATATCCTGACGTTATACAAAGTTCTATAGATCCATCAGGCAGACACGGTATCCCTTATGATGAGCCGGTGATAACATTCAGCAGTGATAAGGCTTTGGCCAAAGGCTGTTATAACTATCTTTCGGGCTTGGGAGTATCTAAAGATGTTTTTGATAAGGCATTTCAACAAGCTTTAGTTGTAAAGGATAGTTTAAAACAAGAACTTTATGGCTATCAGAAAGAGTTGTTGGATAAAGCCTTAGAGACAGGGGAGTTGACATTTATCGTTGCAGGTCGTCCATATCATACAGACCCATTGATTCATCAGAAGGTAGGTCAGATATTTTCAGACCTCGGGGTTATAGTACTCACCGATGATGTATTTCGCAAGCCCGAAAGTCAGGGTTTTAGTAAGTTGAATATTATTTCGCAATGGTCTTACCCCAACCGTGTTGTACAGGCAGCGATGGAAGTAGCCAAGTTGCCGCAAAATATACAATTGGTACAGCTCAACTCATTTGGTTGTGGTCCCGACTCCTTCTTTATGGACGAAACGCGTGATATATTGAAGGCTGCCGGCAAAAATATAACCGTTCTTCGTATCGATGAGATAGCCAGTCCGGGCTCTATTCGTTTGCGTTTGCGCTCATTGGTAGAGTCGCTCAAAGCTGTGAAGTCTTATGATCTGGTAGTAAGCGATTCATATAAAGGCTATTCTGCTCCATATAAAAAAGAGAAAGACAAAAATAAAACGGTTCTTATTCCTTGGCTTTGTGATTTTATCTCGCCATTTGCTCCGGCATTAGGTGAAATTCTTGGGTTGAAGGTAGAGAATCTTCCTAAATCGAACAAAGTATCTGCTGATCTTGGTTTGATGTATGGAAACAATGAAGTGTGCTATCCGTCTACCCTCATTCTGGGAGATATTATCAATGCACTCCAGTCGGGGAACCATGATGCGAAAGATATTGTGCTTGCCATTACACAGACAGGGGGGCAGTGCCGTGCTACAAATTATATAGCACAGATCAAGACGGGATTGCAAAATGCAGGATTTAATGATATTCCTGTAATAGCACTCAGCTCGGGAGAAACATATCAGAATGACGAGAGTGAATTTACGTTGGAATGGAAAAAAATAGCAAAGATCGCAGTTCCAATTGTATTGTATGGCGATGGTCTGCAACAGATGCATAGTGCTATTTCTGTGCGTGAAAAAAAGGAGGGAGTGTCGCAACAGATATTTGATTTCTATATAGAACGAGGGATTGATGCTGTTCGGGCAAAGGATGCGAAAACATTGTATAGATTACTGAAAGAGGCTGTTGAGGATTTTAATAATGTGCCTATCTACGATAAAGAATATTCTAAAGTGGGACTTATCGGAGAAATATTTGTGAAGTATAATAATTACGCACAGTCAAATATATCCGAATGGTTACGGTCTCGTAATGTAGAAGTTTCTACTCCTCCATTGTTAGATTTTCTTATGCAGTTTTTTGTCAACAGTAAGGTGAATGTAGAAAATGGACTTAGTGAAGAAACAATTTTTTCGAAGACTCTAAAACCCCTTATTTGGTGGTATATAAATAGTAAGGTGAAAAGGTCGGAGAAGATATTAAGCAAGTTTAAATTTTACGAGCCGTCAGAATCTATTTATGCGAAAGCAGAAGCAGCCTCAGAAGTTTTAGACCTCTCCAATCAGTTTGGGGAAGGTTGGCTTATCCCCGGAGAAATTGCTCATTATGCTCGTAAGGGTGTAAATAAAGTTGTTTGTCTGCAGCCGTTCGGGTGTATTGCAAATCATATTGTAGCCAAGGGGGTAGAAAAGCGGATTAAGGAAATATATCCGAATATGAATATTTTGTATCTGGATATCGATGGAGGTATTGCAGAGGTGAACTTGCAAAATCGTCTGCATTTTATGATATGATGACCAGTTGTCTCACAGCCTCGTAAATTCATATATGTTGTTTCTGAACGGAGAAAATAGTTCTAGACCTTAAAATTTTTCTTTATTCAGAAACAATATTTTAGTATGCTATTTTGTCCAATATCAAAATTATAACTGTAGCAAGTACCTGTAATTAAAAAAATAAAAACTTATATTTGCAGAAATATTCAGTCATAACTATCTATGAAGAAATCCCATTTTCTGCAAACATTATACTTGCAAAAACCTCTCTTCCTGATTCTTCTTATAGCAACCTTATCTACTCTTCCTTGGATAGGATTAGGAGATTTTTACACCAAAGGTGAACCTCGTGAGGCTGCATTGGCCGTATCGATGATCGAGAAAGGAGAGTGGGTTATTCCTTCCAGTTATGCAGATGAATTTGCATATAAACCGCCATTTAATCATTGGCTTATAGCCGGCTTTTCTTTAGCTCTGACGCATGGCGAAGTTACCCCTTTTACATCGCGTCTGCCATCTACAATTGCATTTATTGCTATGATTGGGGTCTGCTTTATGTTTTTTGCTCGTCGCAGGCCTGTTATAGAGGCTTTTGTTTCGTGTCTTATCTTGATTACCTGCTTCGAAATACACAGGGCTGCCATGACTACTCGGGTAGATATGGTACTTACATTTCTCCTCGTGGCAGCGATTATTCAAATGTATGCTTGGTATCAAAAGCGGCGGGTATATCAGCTTATTTCCATCTGGCTGCTTCTTAGTATGGCTACCCTCACCAAGGGGCCTATAGGGGTCTTACTGCCATGCATGATATTCGGCGTGTTTTTGTTGTTCCAAAAAGAAAACTTTTTCAAAGCAACAGTAAAATGTATTTTGATTGCACTCCCTGCGTTTATTATACCTCTGATTTGGTATTATGCTGCTTATAAGATAAAAGGAGAGGCATTCTTCGACCGTGTGTTCTATGAGAATTTTGGCAGATTTCTTCATCTGAAGGCTGCTGATATGGATGCAAGCTATGAGCTGGGGCATGACGGGCCGTTTTGGATTTACATCGTATATCTGGTTTCAGGCTTTTTACCTTGGACTATTTTGCTTGTGATATCTCTTTTCTTCTTCAAGTATAAAAGAATGAGTGGCTCGGTAAAACAAATCATAAATAATATTGCCGGTAAAATAATGACTATGGACAAAGCGCTTTTGTATAGCCTTATAGTTATTGTTGTTTCGCTATTGTTCTATTCTATTCCTGTGTCGAAAAGGAGCGTATATATAATGCCCGTGTATCCGTTTATAGCAATATTTATCGCTCGCTTTTTTATCTATCTTGTTGATGCAAAACCGAAAGCGGTTCGTATTTCAACCTCTATTCTGTTAGGAATTTCAATTATCGCTCTTCTGATAATAGGACTCGCATATACACGAATTATTGATATAGAATCTATTGCAGGACATTTTTCTAAGAGAGAGAGAACCCTTCAGGATTTCAAAATCTTCTCGGACATGTTCAAGTCCCCAGGTTGGTTAGGCTTATTTGGAATTTCGATTTTGCTATGTGCTACGATTAATAGCATTTATTTGTTACGCAAAAAAATCAATATAAAGATATTGATGGCAGGTTTTGGAATTATGTTCTCCATCAATGTTTTCATGGATTCTTATTTACTGTCTAATTTTAAAGATACTTATTCGGCTCGCCCATTTGCTGAAATGATTTCTGAGAAATATAAGCCCGATGGAGAGATATACGTTACGAATAATCTGAAAAAGTATTTCAATCTCTATGCGTTAAATTTTTATCTGCACAATAACTTTAAGAACATAGATTTAGAATCCCCAAAAGAAGGTTATTTTGTAACCTTAGAGAAATATTCAGATAGTATTCGTCAAGAATATGGAAATAAATACGAGTTTGAACTTTTAGAAAAAAGCGATAAGTTAAACGAGTACAGAACCTCGATGTTATTTTATAGAATAAAATCGAGAAATTAACTCAGCCTTAGCAAACGATTAGACACACATGAAGCAACAAATTAGTAACCTGATTAAAAGTGATTCGATAAAACAATTGATAAAATATGGTCTCGTTGGTGTGGTGGGACTTGTTATTGATATGGGTGTTTACTACTTACTGGTTACTAAATATTCTGTGCATTACCCCTTTTCAAATCATATCAGTACTCTTTTAGCTGGAAAGATGTCTGTTGGGATGCTTGATATTCTTATTTCCAATATTATAAGTTCCACTCTGGCTGTGATTAATAATTTTATACTAAACAGCTATTTTACATTTAAGGTAACTGATAACAAGCTGAAGCGCTTTACTTCTTTTGCCGGTATAGCTGTCGTAGGCATGGTTATAAGCTCCATGTTGCTTACATTGTTTATTGGGGTCATGAAGATGGATGATATGTTGGCAAAAGCATTTGCTATATGTATTGTGGCTGCTATTCAATTTATAATCAATAAGTTTTTTACTTTCAAGCAAAAGTGAGGCTAGGTAAGACGTAATATTTTAACATTATAAATGCAATAATTACACGAGCAACTAAAAACAAAATTCCATATTAATTGTTCTATTAAGAATAACGATAACCTTACTTATTTTGTATTCTAAAATTTTACAATGAACTACCGGTAAGAAGGGATATTCAGTAGTGTTTATTGTTTATTTCAGCTAGATTTTTTTTTGAATTTTTAATGTGGAATGCTTAACAAAGGTATAAAAAAATATGTGTCCAACCCGGTAATCGGGCTTTTACCATTTCTCTTATATGTAATACTTCATATAGCAAATGTGGAAGAGGGATTAGCGCTAATTATCAGTCTTTTCTCAGCTATAGTTGGAGAGTTTCTTGTCCGTCTGTGTTGCAAAACCCGAGGCTTTAGTATTACGTTCTATATTTCAGCAATAGCTATTTTTATTACCTTGTTTATCTGGTTGCTAACTCATAAATATAGTTGGCAATTAAATACCTATCTGGTGATATGCGAAATTGTAATAATATGTCTCTTCATGCTTTTAAGAGTAAGCAAGACATATATTGCCACACGATTTTTTCGACATAGAAACCATCTTCAGAAGGCACTCATGAGCGAGTTTTATGGTTGTGCAACACTCGTTCAGTATGGCTTGACTTTGCATATTTTTGCCATATTATTATATCGACAGTTCTCTTTTAATTATAACTTTTTGCGCTCATCGGATATCGTTATATTCGTTGCTACGCCGCTCTTTATTATCTCTCTGATAGGAATATATCAAACGGTGAAAGTAGGCAATTTGGTCTCTAAACTTAAACAAGAAGATTGGATTCCTATCGTTACCGAGAAAGGGGAGGTGACAGGTAAAATAGCCAAGAGCGTATCCTTGAATATGAAGAACCGGTTTATGCATCCTGTTGTTCGAGTAGCTCTTATCTCAGGATCGAAAATATATTTACAGGAACGTCCCAAGAATGATTTGCTGAACCCTTCGAAACTGGATTATCCGTTCGAAAAATATATGCTCTTTAATCATGAGATCAACCTATCGGCACGAAACAGTATAAGGCGAATGCTTGGTGAAGAAACAAATATTCCTTTGAAATTTGTTCTCAAATACGTATTTGAGAATGACGATACAAAGCGTTTGAATTTCTTGTTTGTAGCCAATGTTGACGATGAGTTTAGTATAAAGAGAACCGGAAAATTGAATGGAAAGTTCTGGACTATAAAACAATTAGAGGCGGGTTTTGCCGATGAAATCTTTAGTGAATGTTTTGAACTAGAATTTGAATACCTTAAAAATATGGTATTGCTATCTCCTGAGAATCAAGCGAGCCAATCAGTATAAAAAACTCTCTTTATAGGGTTTTTCTTTTTCTCCATACCTGATAAGAATTAACCACATTTTGCCACAGTACATAAGCTCCGGGTCCTAAAGATGATATAGGATTTAGATATGTTTGAGCCATCCAGATAGCAAGGATGGTATTTTTTTGTCCTAATCCCTGTCCTCCGGCTATCGTGTCGTTGTAATAAGTGCCTAAACGGCGTCCTACAAGAAATTGAGCTATGCAAATAGCCAAAGCCGATAAAGCGACTGACAGTTCTACTATAAAATTGGGACTTTCTTGGTCGATTATAAACTGTACGGTTTTTCCTGTAATAATAACCAACGCTATCGACCAAAGATAGAAAGACAATCCTTTTGCTTTCTGAATCTCATGATGTACTCTGGGTAACAACCTCTTGAGTAAGAATGCGCCAAACAGAGGAAGAAATAATAATATTGAGACTTTTTGAAATACAATCCAGAATGATTGAAGAAATGAACTAGACTCTATTTCTCCCGTATATGAAAACAGGATGGGTGCAACAATAACAATAACCATGTTGCAGAGTAAGCTATAAGCCATCAGGCTAGGGACATTCCCTCCAAGCATGCCTGTTATTACAGGCGCAGATGTGGCTGTGGGTGCTAAAACGCAAATCATAGCACCTTGAGCGACAATGGGATTGAAAAGGCGAAGTAATACGTAAACGCCAATGCTCCCCAATATCTGTATGGCAATAAGCCAAAAATGCAGTCGGGAAAAATGTATCTCCTTAAACGAAATGTTGCAATAGGTGATCAATAGCATTAATGCTATGAGGTAAGGGGTAAGGAACGAAAGTTCGCCCATATATTTGTGTAACAGAATGCCGGTAAGCATAGCTATAGGCATCATGTACGATTTAATTTTATTCAGCATGATTGGCTTATTGAAGATGTAAAATTAGCAAATATATTCCCTTTGAAGCCGTAATAAAGGTAAAATCATAAAAAAAGAAAAAAAAGAAGTAAATTGAAATATTTTTAAATCTAAATCGTCTAATTAGATAAATACACTAATAAGAACATTGGATATGAAAGATGACAAGAACAAGAAGGAGAATTTGAAATACGCTCCTAAGAAAGAAATCGAATCTCTTGACAGGAAAGATAGTTCAAATGTGCAACTCGCACTTGCTATAGAAGAACTATGTTCCGATGATTTTTTGTTTGATGATGAGAAAGAGTGATTCTTTTCATCCACCTTATTAACTTAAAAAATGAACCCCCCTAATGCTATTATACGATTGAATATTACTATCTTTTTAGCTCGTCTATTGCTTGTCTGAGTGTCTCCGCTGCTTTTTTTACTGTAACATTCCAATCTTCGGCGGCATTGTCGTCAGCACCATCCGAAATGTATTTAAGGCAAAGGAACGGAATGTCTTCTTTCTTCGCAATATATGCCAATGGATATGCTTCCATATCTACGATATTGTAATCTGATGTATTATGGCTCACCTCGAAACTGTCTCCGGTTCCGCAGATGCCCTCTTGCAGGCCGTCGACCCGGATTCCATACTTCAGAATCGGTTTTGTGTTAGAAAAAGGTGTTTCATATAACTCACATCCTAATGTCGTTACATTCATATCACGTTGTATAAACTGGGTGCAGCAGATTACTGCCCCTCTTTCAAAAAAGTTGCTGCCTGCCGATCCGAGGTTGATAATAATACTTGGTTTATTTTGTGCTATCTGTTTTGTTAAATGATACGCTGCATTTACTTTTCCCACACCAATAAAAAGCGGGCTTTCATCTACAAACTTATCTGAGGCTTCACTCTCTAGTGCAAAAACGTACAAAGGATTCTTATTTAATAGCTCTTTAATCATGTTATTGAATCTTGTTTACAAATATAAGCAATATAAAAGAATTGGATAAAGATAAAAAGGTGACAAAAGTAACAGGTTTAGTTCATATTTGATTGTAACTTTTCTCTCCAAATCATATTAGCCCCTTTTATATAAGATAATTTTTTTCATCTACATTAACATTCTACTTTGTTGAGTAAATATAAGAAAATATCAAATTCACATTTGTGCTAATATAAGGTAAAGTAAATAAAAATATGATTCTAAATCCCAGTTTATATGATGATCGAATGATGGGGGAGATGATTTTGTAACAATAATTTAACCGACAGATATTCCATCTTATGTTAAATGAACGTAACTTTGTCGGTTTTGAATAACCAATAAGGTTTTAAAGACGTTAAAGATAAATAACCAATAAATAATGGAAGGTAGAAAAAAATACATAGGTCTCTCCGATAGTGAAGTAAAAGCAAGCAGGCAGAAGCATGGTGCAAATATCCTCACTCCCCCCAAAAAAGAACCTCTTTGGAAACTTTTTTTGAAAAAGTTTGAAGATCCGATCATTCGTATATTGCTTATTGCCGCATTCTTGTCCTTAGGGATTTCTATTATACACAATGAGTATATAGAGACTATCGGTATTTTTTGTGCTATTCTTCTGGCAACGGGCGTCTCTTTTTGGTTCGAAATGGATGCCAACAAAAAGTTTGACGTCCTCAATCAGGTGAACGACGAAGACCAGATTATGGTGATGCGCAACGGAAATGTAAAGCAGGTTGCAAAAAAAGATATTGTAGTTGGTGATATTGTTTTGCTTGAGATAGGCAATGAGGTTCCGGCTGATGGCGAATTGCTCGAAGCTGTATCAATGCAGATAGATGAGTCCTGCCTTACAGGAGAGCTGAGCATAGATAAAACTACAGACCCCGAACATTTTGAAGAAGGAGTTACTTATCCTTCAAACTGGGTGCTTCGAGGAACGAAGGTTATAAATGGGCACGGTGTTTTTGAAGTACATCGTATTGGAGATAATACCGAATTTGGAAAAGTGGCTGTGAAGGCGACCGAAAAAGTTGAAGGTGAAACACCATTGAACCGTCAGTTAGACTCTTTGGCTAAGTTTATCGGTGTTGTTGGTCTTATATTAGCTCTTTTTACATTTTTAGTACTTGTCCTTAAGGATGTTGTTTTCGATCCTATTGTACCTATGCAAAAAAGACAACTTGCTTTGCTTGCCGGTGCAATGTTGGGGGTAGCAGTGGGCATGATAAAAGTATGGTTGCCTATTATATATGGAGGTCTCGAATTGCTCGGTAAAGACTCTAAACTTCCTAAGTCTGTAAAAGAAGGAGGGTGGTTGAGATGGCTTTTGACAGGAGCATTGGTGACGGTTGCCATTTCATCGATCGGATATATTTTTGGAGTAGATCCACTGGATAGTAGTTCGTGGATAAATCTGGATACGGCCACAGAGATCTTACAGGCCTTTATGGTGGCGGTTACATTGGTTGTTGTTGCTGTTCCCGAAGGTTTGCCGATGAGTGTTACGCTTAGTCTTGCGCTTAGTATGCGCCGCATGTTGAAGATGAATAATCTTGTGCGCAAAATGCATGCTGTGGAAACAATGGGAGCTACCACTGTTATCTGTACAGATAAGACAGGAACATTGACTCAAAACCAAATGCAGGTTGCCAGCACTAATTTCTACGGATTGGAAGATCAGCGATTAACCGACAGCGAGATCAGCCGTCTTGTGATAGGAAATATTTCGGTAAACTCTACTGCATTTTTAGATTTCTCAGACCCTAAGAAAGTGGCGGCTTTAGGAAATCCTACCGAAGGAGCTTTGCTGCTTTGGCTCAACAATAGTAAAATACTATATAGTAATATTCGTAACAAAGAAGCTATCATAGAGCAATTGCCATTCTCTACCGAACGTAAGTTTATGGCAACTTTTGTAGACTCTCCAAAACTCAGAAAGAAAGTTTTGTATGTAAAAGGTGCACCAGAAGTAGTTTTGAGTAAATGTAAGCACGTAATTACTACCGAAGGTCTCGTTCCTGTAAGTGAGTACAAAGAAATAATTAATAGTCAGCTATTGCAGTATCAGAATCAGGCAATGCGGACTCTCGGTTTTGCATATCAGTATGTAGATGATGCAAAAGTGGCTGTGGAAGATTTGATTAAAGGAGAATTAATATTTCTTGGAATAGCAGGAATTTCCGATCCTGTGCGTTCTGATGTACCTGAGGCTGTGCAACATTGCTTGAGTGCGGGTGTCGGCGTAAAAATTGTTACAGGCGACACGTATGGTACGGCTAAAGAAATAGGACGTCAGATTGGTATTTGGAAGGATGATGAGGATACCGATCTGAATATTATTGGCGGTGTAGACTTCGAAAAGCTTTCTGATGAGGAAGCGCTCAATAGAGTGCAAGGCTTGAAGATAATGTGCCGCGCTCGTCCGACAGATAAGCAACGGCTTGTGCATCTCCTGAAACAGAAAGGGGAGATCGTTGCTGTTACCGGTGATGGGACAAACGATGCTCCTGCTCTTAATTATGCTGATGTCGGTTTGTCTATGGGCTCGGGAACATCAGTTGCCAAAGAGGCGAGTGATATAACCCTGCTCGACGATTCGTTCAGTAGTATTGCTACTGCTGTAATGTGGGGACGCTCGCTCTATAAAAACATACAACGCTTTATGCTGTTCCAGTTGACTATCAACGTGGCTGCACTTTTGATCGTGTTTTTGGGTTCTGTATTTGGACAACAATTGCCGTTAACCGTAACGCAGATGCTTTGGGTAAACCTGATTATGGATACTTTTGCGGCCGGAGCATTAGCTTCATTACCACCTGACCCGAATGTGATGAGAACTAAGCCTAGGAAGAACAGTGATTTTATCGTGACGCCTTCCATTGCTAAACATATTCTTTTTACAGGCGTAATGTTTGTTATATTACTTCTCGGAATGATGTATTATTTTTCAGATCCTGTTCACTTGAATTCATTCTTTAGTTATGTTGCCGAAGGAGATAGAGAGCGTTACTTCTTGTCGTATTTCTTTACAGTCTTCGTTCTACTACAATTCTGGAATATGTTTAATGCCAAAGCTTATGCAACAGGCAAATCCGCTTTTTCCGGATTAAATAAAAGCGCAGGCTTTGAGTTGGTAGCTTTAATTATTCTTGTAGGACAGATATTGATCGTTACTTTTGGCGGCGATGTATTTCGTACTATGCCGCTAACCATTCAAGATTGGGGCATTATTATAGGCGGCACATCTGTTGTTCTCTGGATTGGCGAATTGATTAGACTGATAAGAAAAAAATGATTTGACAAATAAATATATATTTTCCTGACAATCTTTTCAGCTTATATTAAATAGGCTTATCTAATGTGGAAGTTAGATAAGCCTATTTTAAGATTGAAATAACCTTTTAAGTTAAAAAAGTATTGTTTTTTGAAAGTTTGTTGCTAATAATTCGTCAAAAATATGTATATTTGCGCGCAATAAATTTCAAAAGCTCTTTAATATATGTCGTTTATTGCAGATAAAGTTGTAATGGATGGATTGACATTCGATGATGTATTGTTGATCCCCGCTTATTCAGAAGTTCTCCCCCGCGAAGTCGATTTGTCGACAAATTTCTCACGCAATATCAAATTAAATATTCCGTTCGTTTCGGCTGCAATGGATACTGTTACCGAGGCTAAGCTTGCTATCGCAATAGCTCGTGAAGGTGGTATAGGCGTTATACACAAAAACATGTCTATAGAAGCTCAAGCGCAGCAGGTTCGATTTGTTAAACGTGCAGAAAACGGAATGATCTCAAATCCTGTAAGTATTCTTCGAGACAAAACAGTTGGTCATGCCTTGGCAATGATGGCTGAATACAAAATCGGGGGGATTCCTGTTGTGGACAAAAACAACCGTTTGGTTGGTATTGTGACCAATCGTGACCTGCGCTTCAGACGTGATATGAATGAGTTGATCGATGATGTGATGACAAAAGAAAATATCATTACAACACGCCAGACTACAGACCTTGAAGCGGCAGCAGATATTCTTCAACAACATAAGATAGAAAAACTACCTGTAGTTGATGCCGATAATAAACTAATCGGACTAATCACATATAAAGATATTACAAAGGCAAAAGATAAACCATTTGCCTGCAAAGACGAAAACGGACGTTTGCGTGTTGCTGCCGGTGTAGGTGTAACCTATGATACTTTAGAGCGTGTTGCTGCTCTTGTGCAGGCCGGAGTGGATGCAATTGTTATTGATACTGCACATGGACACTCAAGAGGTGTGGTTGAAATGTTGAAAAAAGTAAAAGCTACTTATTCCAACATCGATATTGTTGTGGGTAATATAGCAACAGGCGATGCTGCAAAATATCTGGTTGATGCCGGAGCAGATGCAGTAAAGGTGGGAATCGGTCCCGGTTCAATCTGTACTACACGTGTAGTTGCAGGTATCGGAGTACCTCAGTTATCAGCTATCTATGATGTTGCTAAAGCGCTGAAAGGAACAAATGTTCCGTTGATTGCGGATGGAGGTTTGCGCTATTCGGGAGATATTGTGAAAGCTCTTGCTGCAGGAGGCTACTCTGTTATGATGGGGTCGTTGCTTGCCGGAGTAGAAGAGTCTCCGGGCGAAACAATTATTTTCAATGGACGTAAGTTTAAGTCATATCGTGGTATGGGATCTTTGGAAGCGATGGAAAAAGGCTCAAAAGATCGTTACTTCCAAGATATGGAAGCTGATATTAAAAAGCTTGTGCCGGAAGGTATTGCTGCCCGCGTTCCTTTCAAAGGATCGCTGTTTGAGGTTGTTTATCAGATGACCGGCGGTCTTCGTGCTGGAATGGGATATTGCGGAGCAAAAAATATTGATGAACTGCACAATGCTAAGTTTACTCGTATCACGAATGCTGGTGTTGCAGAAAGTCATCCTCATGATGTTGCTATTACAAGCGAAGCTCCAAATTACAGCAGAGGAGAATAAAATTTGATTTGACAAAATTTATTATAATACGAATGGCTACCAAGTGGTAGCCATTCGTATTTATTTATATTCTATCATCTTATTCTATGGTATTACTTCTGCTAACTAACCTTTGTTTAGATTAAAAAAACTATTGGTATTCCTTTATTTTAGAATATTTTAAAACATTGTGAGCCTTTATTTCTTGTATCTTTGCTTTTTATACAGTTTATCAGCTTGATATATGAATAAAAGACGACTCATATTCTTTCTTATCACACTACATGCTACTTTTTATCTGCATGCACAGCAGGTAGATCCTGTCGCTATTCAGATTGACGGAAAACCTGTATTGAAGTCGGAATTGGAGAAAGCTTATAGAGAAAGTAATGCTTCAAGACCTGATGATGAAAAAGAATCGCTTGCCGACTTTGTTCAATCTTACATAGATTTTAGGTTGAATATTGCAGAGGCTAAAGTTCAGCGAGTGGATACAACCGGAAATTATATAAGAGATTTATCTGCGGCAAGAGTAGGCATGTCTCGTAAATATATGCAAGATACGATTTACGAAAATGATTATTTGTTGAAGATATATAATAGGATGCAGCAAAACGTGGAAATAAATCACGTGCTTGTCCCATTCGAAGAAAAAATAATATATCCTGCCGATACAGTCGTTCTATACCAAAAAGTGATAGAGCTGCAATGCAGATTATCTAAAAATGGATTCGCTGCCGAAGGGTATAATAAAGTATTGTCGTCTTCTACTGTTTTGGATTATAATCGACAAAACGGCTATATCGGCTGGGTTGCTCCTTTTATGTTTAATGCTAAAGTAGAGGAGGCGATTTACTCTCTTCCTGTTAACGAGGTCAGTATGCCAATAAGATGTTCGGATGGATATCATATTATACAGGTCTTAAATAAACGTCCTGCTGTAGGTTCGGTGGATATCGAGCAAGTATTATTTAATTTTTCCCGTATTCCTGCCGACCTTAATCAAATAGACAGTGTGGGGAAGGTTGCTTGGAGAGAATATCGGAATATGCGTACAGCTTCAGATTATCAATCGTTGTGTGATGAGTTTACTCGTGTAATGCAAATGGGTGAAAAAGGGTGCCATTTTGGAGTTCTAAATTTGGAATCCCGTCTATCTCCAACTTTTATAGAAGCAGCATTTAATCTCAAGAAAGAAGGAGATGTGAGCGAACCTGTACAATCTGAATATGGATTTCATATTATCCGGCTGCTGAAAAAAATCCTGGTTCCCTCTTATGCTGATATGAAGAGCTCGCTGAAAGGTCGGATACTGGAAAGTGACAAGTCGGAAGAAATGACTATTGAGAGACGGAAAAGAATGTCACAAGAATTAGGTTTTAACTTCAATCGTGTGGCTTATGGCAGACTGAATGAAATAGCAAATAAGATATCTCCTAAAGATTCTTCTTTTTTGAAAAATGTTGATAATAATAACGATATTTTATTTTCGTTTGGAGATAATAAGATATATACTGTTGCTAACTTTGTTGAATATATTCGATTGAGGCAAAACTTGATGGATAATAAGCCGACCGATGCTCCTGAAACGGTAGTATATACTGAGGCTATCAATAATTCGTTATCCACAGATGTGTTGAAAGAATATTTTAATGCATATTATTCACGTTGCCTGACTGATTATTATTACTTATCTCTACCAGATAGAGAACCTGAGTATAAGAA
Source organism: Dysgonomonas sp. 37-18 (assembly GCF_001899125.1). Classification (NCBI taxonomy): domain Bacteria; kingdom Pseudomonadati; phylum Bacteroidota; class Bacteroidia; order Bacteroidales; family Dysgonomonadaceae; genus Dysgonomonas; species Dysgonomonas sp. 37-18. Next base: position 189,200 of record NZ_MKVC01000041.1, read on the forward strand.
CCGATTAGATGAAATTTCAAATGGTCTTTTATCTTTTGGCGTAATGAATAAGAATATATGGGAACGTGCCGCTACCGATGAAAAAGGTTTGTCGGAATATTTCAAGAAAAATAAAAGTAAATATTCCCTTGGCGGAACAAAGTATAGAGGGCTGATTGTTTATGCAAAAGATGAAAAAGCACTAACTGTTGCTACATCATTGTCCAAGAGTGTGAATAACAGAGATGTTCTTATTGAAAAAATAAGACATACTCTGAATAAAGATTCTCTCAGGGTACTGATGGAACCCGGAATATGGGCTAAGGGCGAAAATCCGTATGTAGATAATAAGGTCTTTGAGGGAAAAGAAGTAAAAGCAAAAATGGGCTATCCGTACTTTATTGTTTTGGGTGACTTTGTTTCAAAGCCAATAGACTATAATGATGTGAGACATGCTGTTGAATCTGATTATCAAGCTCAGCTCGAGCAACAATGGAAGGCTGATTTACGCAAGAAATACAAAGTGGAGATAAATAATTCTGTATTGAATACAATAAAATGAGAATCTATAATATTATTATAATATCTGCATCAATTTCGATATCTATGCTGTCATGCAGTAAAGGAAGTACTGATGCACCTGATCTGAGCCAAGTTCCTGTAGTTACTGTCGGGGATAAGACCTTGTATATGGATGAGCTCAACAATACGGTTCCTCGCACACTCTCTTCGCAAGATAGCACTGCTGCGGCAGATGCATACATAAAAATGTGGATAAATGATCAGTTGCTGTATGACAAGGCGAAAAAAAACATAGTAAATAAAGAGGAGATAGAACGATTGATAGAAAACTATCGAAAAACTCTTATCTCAAATCTATATCAAGAGCAATTGTTGACGGAGCATTTATCAAAATCCGTCTCTGATGTCGAATTGCAATCTTTTTACGAACAGAATAAAGAAAAGTTGAAGCTGAAAGAAAATATAATAAAGGGGCTTTATCTGAAAGTTCCGATTGACTCAAAAGAACTCAATAATTTTCTGAAGTGGTATAAACAACCGACCGATGCAGCTGTAGAAAATATAGAAAAGAATACATTGAAGAATGCAGTTGGGTACGAATATTTCTACAATAGGTGGGTGAGCTTCAACGAGATTATAGATAATATGCCACTATCCGTGGATAACGGGGCAGACTTCTTGAAAATCAACAAGAATATAGAAGCCCGGGATTCTTCATTCGTATATCTTTTGAATGTGAAAGAGTACAGGACTGTGGGAAGTGAGGCTCCTTATGAGTATATAAAAAATCAATTGATGGAAATTTATACAGAACAAAGGAAAAGTGATTACCTCAATAAGGTGCAACAGGACTTGTATAATAAGGCCATTTCGGATAATGAAATTAAGTTTTATAATAAGTAGACTATAACTTCTTTTTTTACGTTAAGAAAAAGTGATACATTATCACTATATTTACGCCACTTTTTAATAAACAGACAAAAATGATGCAAAAGGCAAGAAAATTAATTTTATTAATAATACTATTGGGGTCGGGTATTTTATCCTACGCTCAGAATAATGTTATAGATGAAATAATATGGGTAGTAGGGGATGAAGCTATCCTGAAATCGGATGTGGAAAAAGTTCGCTTGGGGATGTTGTCCCGCGGAGAACGCATCGAGGGAGACCCTTATTGTTTGATTCCGGAGCAACTCGCTGTTCAAAAGCTGTTCCTCGATCAGGCAAAGATAGATAGTATAGAAGTGCCGGCATCAGCAGTTAATAGCCAGCTATCGAGATACGAGAATAATGTTATTGCTAATCTAGGTTCAAAAGAGAAAGCCGAAGAATACCTAGGCTCTACTATGGCACAGCTCAGGGACGAGTGGCGCGAACAAATTCGTAATGAATATCTGGTTTCAGAAGTAAAGAAGAGCTTGGTGGGTAAAAAGACCAATCTGACACCTTCCGAAGTTCGAAAATATTATGCTCAGCTACCAAAAGATAGTTTGCCTTATATCCCGACAATGGTTGAAGTGCAGATTATTACGAATGAACCTGTGATTCCATTAAAAGATATTGATCAGGTAAAAGACCGACTGAGAGATTATACAAACAGAATAAACTCGGGAACTGCCGACTTCGCTACTTTAGCAATTATGTATTCCGAAGATCCGGGTTCGGCTCCAAATGGTGGCGAACTGGGCTTTATGGGACGTGCCGAGTTATTACCGGAATTCTCAAGTGTAGGATTTTCTTTGTCTGATCCTAAAAAAGTATCAAATATTGTAGAGACTGAATACGGCTTCCATATTATTCAATTGATAGAAAGAAGAGGTGATAGGGCTAACTTCCGCCATATACTACTTCGTCCGAAGGTATCGACAGAAGATATGAATAAAGCAAAATTCAGACTAGACTCTATTGCAAATGATATAAGGGCAAACAAGTTTACTTTCGAAGATGCTACAGTCCTATCTTTCGATAAAAATACAAGAAAGAATAACGGTTTGATGGTAAACTACAAAGAGAGTACAAACTATGGTACTCCTCGCTTTACAATGGAAGAACTACCGACCGAAATAGGCAAGATTGTAAACAATATGAAAGTAGGAGATATATCGCCTGCATTCACAATGAAGCAGAATAGCGGTAAAGAAGTTGTTGCCATTATAAAGTTGAAAAGCAAAACCGAAGGACATGTCGCAAATGTTTCTGACGACTATCAGACATTGAAAGCGATTGTAGAAAACAAAAAGCATGAAGAGGTTCTGAAAAAGTGGCTCCAAACAAAAATAAAGAGTACTTATGTAAGAATAGATAAGGATTGGGAAAACTGTGATTTCCAATATCCCGACTGGATTAAAAAAGATCAGGCTAGCAAGTAAATATAACAAGTGTTTAAGAAATTTATTACATACATAACTCAAAGGCATAGAATATCTGCAATCAGTGTTTTATGCCTGATTGCTATTTATGCATCGGCACAAATGATGATTTCTCCGCATATGAATGTGGATATTTCTCAGGTGCCTCAAAAGCCTCAGAGTCAGCAAAAACCTCAACAGGCAAAAGGAAAACAGAAAGTAATAGACATTATATTTAGCAAGGAGCTCTTTACCCGAGCGGGTTCAGATGTTAAGATATTGAAAGATAGTGTTATATTCTTTCACGATGGGGCGTATTTGTATTGCGACAGTGCCTACTATGACGAAAAGATGAACTCTTTTAATGCATTCAGTAACGTACGGATGGAACAGGGCGATACCCTATTTCTCTACGGCAACTATATGCATTATGATGGAAATACAAGAGTTGTAATGTTCAGAGAGAATGTACGCCTCGAACATGGTAGCGGAACACTGTTTACCGACAGTTTAAACTATGACCGTATGATGAATATCGGTTATTACTTTGACGGAGGTATGCTTGTCGATTCGTTGAATGAGCTTACGTCCTACTGGGGGCAATATGAGCCTGCACTCAAGCTGGCAACATTCAAGGATAGCGTGATTCTTGTGAACAATAAGTTTAAGTTATACTCCGATCGTCTCAAATATAATACGGATACTAAGATTGCAACAATCTATACTCCTACCAAAATTGTTTCCGACAGTGGCATTATTTATTCCAGCAAAGGGTGGTACAATACTGCAACTGAGGAGTCCCTCTTGTTGGATCAATCCACGATTGTAAACAAGCAGGGTAATCGTATATTGAGAGGAGATTCCATCTCGTACCATAAGGCAAAAGGATATGGCGAGGTATTTGGCAATATGTTTTTGCAAGATACGACTAAGAAAGTTATCCTAAGAGGTCATTACGGTTTCTATAATGAATTGACAGACTATGCGCTGGCTACCGATTCGGCTTACTGTATCGAGTATTCGCAAGGTGATACACTATATATCCATGCCGATACTCTTAAGCTGATTGCAATAGTAGATAGCATCAAACCCACCAATCAAAAGATACAAAAGCATACTAAAGTCGCTGCGGATTCCTTACATAGCGATTCTATAGGTAAGCTTCATTCCGATTCCTTGGATACTCAGCCGGTAAATATATCTTCTTCGCTCGAACCTTTGCCGTCTGCATTACCTCCTGCGAAAAAGGAAGAACCTAAAGTGACTACTTACCGAGAGATAAAAGCATATTACGGAGTGCGTTTTTATAGGTCCGACATGCAGGGGGTTTGTGACTCTTTACAGTTCAACTCAAGAGATTCTATACTCCATATGTATAAGGACCCTGTGCTGTGGAATACAAACAGGCAACTATATGGCGATACGATAGACATTTATATGAATGATAGTACAATCGATCATATGCATGTCAAACGATATAGTTTCTCGATAGAGCAGAAAGACTCGCTACATTACAATCAATTGAAATCGCGTTCTATGAAGCTTTTCTTCCAGAATAAACAGCTGGAAAGAGTATTGGCAGAAGGAAATGTGGAGACAATATCGTATCCCGAAGAGAAAAATAAGGAACTGTCAGGTATTCTCAATTGGCTTGAAAGCAGTTATCTACAGATATTCATGAAGGACGGAGCATTCGAGAAGCTTGTTACCTGGCCAAAATCTGTAGGGAAAACAACGCCTTTCGACCTGATTACTCCCGAACAATTGCGTTTAACAGACTTCTATTGGTACGATTATTTACGACCTTTAGATAAAGATGATATATTCAGGAAAGTTTCTCGTAAAGCATCAGATGTGAAACCTCAACGGAGTAAAACATCTGTCTTTAATCGGGAAGAATAACCATAGAATAATAATGAGTGATATAATACATCTTTTACCCGATTCTATAGCCAATCAAATCGCGGCAGGAGAGGTTATTCAACGGCCTTCGTCAGTGGTGAAGGAATTGGTTGAAAATGCCATCGATGCCGGTGCAGAAAGTATACAGCTTATCATTAAGGATGCCGGCCGTACACTGATTCAGGTGATAGATAACGGAAAAGGAATGTCGGCAACAGATGCCCGTATGGCCTTTGAACGGCATGCTACATCTAAGATAAGAAAAGCGGATGATTTGTTTGATCTTCACACCATGGGGTTCAGGGGTGAGGCTTTGCCTTCTATTGCTGCTATCTCGCATGTCGAAGTTAAAACAAGAAGGGCTGAAGACGAGCTGGGTACTTTGCTGCAAATAGCAGGGTCGAGAGTTGAAAGTCAGGAGCCTGTGGCTTGTCCCGTAGGGAGTAATTTCTCTGTAAAGAACATATTCTATAATGTTCCTGCCCGTCGTAAATTCTTGAAATCGAACGATACTGAACGTAGAAATATTCTTACCGAACTGGAGCGTATTGTTCTGGTAAATCCTTCTATCGAATTTACTTTTATAGATAATGATGTAGAAGTATTAAAATTCCCGGCTGGAGGTTTACGGCAGCGTATCGTTAATGTCGTAGGTAAGAACTTCAATCAGCAGCTTATCTCTATTGATATAGATACTTCTCTGGCTAAGATAACCGGCTTTATAGGTAAGCCCGAATCGGCACGAAAAGCCAGAGCCCAGCAGTTCTTTTTTGTGAATAACAGGTATATGCGTCATGCATATTTTAATAAGGCTGTACAGTCTGCATTCGACCCTTTGATTCTGAACGGCGAGTATCCAAACTATTTTATTTATTTTCAAGTTGATCCTTCTACTATCGATGTAAATATACATCCGACAAAGACAGAGATAAAGTTTGAAAATGAACAGCCTATCTGGCAAATTCTTACTGCAGCCATCAAGGAGGCATTGGGTAAGTTTAATGAAGTACCTACAATCGATTTTGATACTGAAGGAGCTATAGATATACCGATACACGATCCTTCAAAAAATATATCTCAGCCTCGTGTAAATGTAGATCCGTCATATAATCCATTCAAGTCGCCTGCAAGGACAAACTATCAGCGTCCAAAGTTCGATTTGGATCAGTTATACAAAGGATTTGAAAGTGATAAAAATACTGCCGATTTTTCTACAGAGGTTGCCCCCGATGTTGATATTTTTAGTCAGCAACAAACAGGCGATTCTGAAAAGATAGTTCCCGAAATGGTGGTACATTATCAATACAAGAACCGCTATATCCTTACCTCCGTTAAATCGGGGCTAATGCTTATCGATCAGCATCGTGCTCATATTCGTATATTGTTCGATCAGTTTTTATCTCAGATAGAGCATAAAAGAGGCATCTCACAACGAGCACTATTTCCCGAGATTATCGAGCTGTCTCCATCAGAGGCTGCTATGATGCCTTATCTGACAGACGATCTTGAGGCTGTAGGTTTCGATCTGAGTCATTTAGGGAATAATTCTTATGCTATAAATGGTACACCTGCCGAAATAACTAATATAGACTCTGTACAGCTTGTGCACAATATGATAAATAAGAGTATAGAGAGCGGTAGCGATGTAAAAGAGGAAATACGCGAGGCACTGGCACTTTCGATGGCTTATGCTGCATCAATCCCTTATGGGCATACGTTGTCTACAGAGGAGATGAATAAGATTGTCGATCAGCTTTTTGCTTCCTCTGCATATAAACATACTCCTGACGGAAAAACAATTATCTCTATGCTCGAAGATGATGCGATAGAGAAAATGTTCAAGTAAATCTTAAACTATTTATCTATGAGAAAGGCGAAAATTATCTCTCTCATCTTTAGTATCTTTTTTATTTTAGGGCTATGTGCCTACTACTTTTATCCATCAACGACAGTCTCTACCGATAAGGCTAAAGCTACTAGGGAAGAACAGATAGAAGATGGCGATATAATCTTTCAGACTTCACTCTCGGCTCAGAGTAAGGCTATTCAGCAAGCTACAAACTCAAAGTATTCTCACTGTGGCATTATTTATAAGAATAATGGTAGATTCTATGTCTATGAGGCTGCTGAAACTGTAAAGCTGACTCCTTTAGATGAGTGGGTAGCAAAGGGAAAGGATGGTCATTATGTAATCAAACGGCTAAGGATTGCAAATCAGATATTAACCTTTAACACGTTGAAGAAAATGAAAGAGGAGGGGGCTAAACTCTTAGGAAAAAGTTATGACTCTGCATTTGACTGGTCGGACGAAAAAATATACTGTTCTGAACTTGTCTGGAAAATATATAAGCGAGGCGCAGAAGTTGAAGTTGGCAAGCTCCAGTACTTAAGAGACTTTGACTTGACAGGAGAAGAAGTCCAACAGAAACTAAAAGAACGATACGGAGATAAAATACCGAAAGATGAGGTTGTAATTTCCCCCGCATCTATTTTTAATAGTAGTATGTTAGAGACGGTTATTTCTCATACTCTATAAGATACAAAAAGCAGAATATTCGAATATTCTGCTTTTTGTATTTATAATAAAATTATACCAGTGTTATTTATTCAACAGCTTTTTTACTGTTTCAGAAATAGCTTTTCCGGCAGCAATACCTGCAAGAGTTTTTGTGGCTACACCCATCACTTTACCCATATCCGCAGGAGATGAAGCTCCTACCTGAGCTATAATTTCGGTGATTCTTGCGTCCAGTTCTTCTTGTGATAATTGCTTTGGCAGATATGCTTCTATAACAGCAATCTGTGCTAATTCATCTCCCGCCAGATCTTCGCGACCCTGATTCTTATATATTTCTGCGCTATCTTTACGTTGCTTCACCATCTTTTGTAAGATAAGAGTTGCTGCTTCGTCAGATAATTCATCATTAGCCCCTTTTGCTGTTTTTGCTTCAAGAAATTCTTTTTTCATTCCTCGCAACGCCTCTAGTCTTATTTTGTCCTTTGCGCGCATTGCGTCTTTGATATCTTCGCTTACTTTATCAAATAAGTTCATTGTTGTATTTTTTATTATGATTTAGTCATTAAAAAGGCCACCTTGTTTCTTCATTTCCGGTTTGTATTCGCTTGGGTTGAATTTCTCATCACGTTTGAATACCGGAGTATTTTCCAAAGCGTCAATAATCTTATCATTATCCAATTCATCTGTAGATAGGATAATCGGCTTTTGTCCGAAAAACGAGGAACGGACAGCTACAGTTTGCACGCCATCTTTTCCGTAATGTTTTTCAATCATTTCGTTGATGCGGCGTTTTTCTTCTTCTTCCTGCCTGATTCTTTCTTCCTCTTCTTCCTCATCAATTTCGATAAGATCACTTTCCATTCCCGGGATGCTCGACATACCGAATCCTGTCGCCAGCAAAGTTATTTTTACCTGCTTGCCTAGATTTTTATCTATAGCAGTACCCCAAATAACTTCTATCTCTGGGCCAAAGCGCTTCATAAAGTTGGCAACAGCTTCCATCTCTTCTACTATGAGCGGTTCTTCTTCGCTCGAATAGATATTAAATAGAATCTTCTTGGCATCAAATACATCATTGTTATTCAATAATGGAGAGTGAAGCGCATTTACAATTGCATCTTCCACACGATTTTCTCCTTCGCCTCGTCCGCTACTCATGATGGCTACACCGCCATCTTTCAAGATGGTTTTCACATCGGCAAAGTCCAGATTTATATGTCCGTGTACTGTGATTATCTCCGCAATACCTTTAGCTGCGATTGTCAGCGTATCATCAGCTTTTGCAAAAGCATTGGGGATAGTCAGGTCGGCATAGATATCAATCAGTCTCTCATTGTTGATCACAAGCAGTGCATCAACGTTGCGTGCTATATTTTCTACACCTTTCAGTGCTTGTATAATTTTTTTACGGCCTTCGAATACAAATGGTATGGTAACGATACCAACTGTAAGTATTCCCATATCTTTAGCAATACGGGCTACCACAGGTGCTGCTCCTGTTCCGGTACCACCTCCCATTCCGGCAGTGATAAATACCATTTTGGTTCCGTCTCCCAATAGTTTTTCCAGATCCTCACGGCTCTCTTCTGCCGCAGCTTTTGCAACTTCGGGGCGGTTTCCTGCTCCAAGTCCTTCCGTGGTTTTTCTTCCCAGTTGGACACGTGTTTCTACCGGAGATTCGCACAATGCTTGATTATCGGTATTGCACAATGCAAACGATACATCATGTATACCTTCATTAAACATGTGATTTACGGCGTTACCACCACCACCACCTACACCTATAACCTTTATGATTGTCTGAGTTTTTCTTGGGAATTGAAAATCCAGTATTTTTTCATCCATATCTTAGCGTATTTGTTTTGTTATAACTTAAGGGATTTACTTCGATTATTCTTCATCGTTGAATACTGTTCCTCCAAAGTTTTGTACTTTTTCGAAGAACCTAAAGAGCGATGTTTGCCCTTTGTTTTTATCTTTCTTTCCCTTTTTAGGCTTAGGAGCTTCTTCCTCATCCTCTTCTTCCTCAATTTCGGGAGCAGGTGGGGTAGGAATTGTTTGTTGAACCGGTACAGGTTCCGGTCTGAAAGCTTCCTTTCTTTCGCAATTCTCATTTGCGAAAAGCAGTAAGCTAAGAGCCTGTGTATATACGGGATTTTGCAGTAATTCGGCTGCATTATTAATATATACACGTTTTGGTGTTGCCCGCTTTACCGGAAGTTGTGCTTTGTCTACAAAGTATTCTTCCAGCCCTGTCATTTGCGATGCTCCACCTATAATAATAATTCCGGCATCCAGTTTATCTCCAAATCCTGACTCTTTTATCTGATGAATCACGTTCAAGATAATTTCATCCTGACGTAGTTGTATCACTTTGTTCAATTCTCTGAGGTCTATATCGGCTGAAGTATCACTGGTTGGTCTTGCTTTTTCTTTACCTAATTTTGCATAACGTATTTTGTATGTTTCGGCAGATTCGAAGACAAAGCCTAATCCCTGAACATCTTTCGTAATCGTACGTCCTCCGAACGGAATAACTGCCATATAGCGAAGCAATCCGCCCTTGTATATGGATAATGTAGTAGTGCCTGCGCCAAAATCGACCAGAGCACATCCAGCTTGTCTATCTTGTTCTTCCAGAACGAGAGCACCTGCGGCTACAGGGCCTACAATAAATCCGGCAATATCGATCTGAGCCTTTTCTGTACTTTTTGCAAGATTGCTTTTTATATTAGGGCGTCCGATAACCAAACGGTAATGACCTTCAATTACAGAAGCAACCTTATCAATCGGGTCTTCTTCGTATTGTCCGTCAAGGTAGTATTCAGGAGCGAGTACGCTATAGTTGGCAAAGAAATCGGGCTTGTTCAGCTTAGCTTGCTGTTCCATTCCGTCGAGTATGGCAAATGTAATAGGAGTGCTGCCATCGAGCAATTTAGTCTCTTTGTGTTCTATTGCCCGAAGTGATTTTCCGGCAACAGAAACATAAGCTTTTCCTATTTTCTTCCCTGTCTTGTTTTCTAACAGGTGAATAAGTCCTTTGATTTTGCCGGCGGCATCATCTATATTATATATTGTCCCATATTTTACACATGAATCGGCAGGTATACATTCCGATGCCAAGATGGAAATAACGCCTTGTTCATTCTTACGTCCCAGTACACCAACAATTTTTGATGTGCCAAGGTCAATACCTACAATAAATCCTGATTGTTCCATATATCTTCTTCTCCTTTACAGTCCAATTCGAAAGAATTGTCCAGATCTTGTTCTTTATTCAACGTTTTGTACAAACAACTTGTTTGTTAAACTTCAGATTTATGACTGAATATTTATTCCACCCGGTCTCGTTAAGCCCGTTTTGATAAAAGGTGAGCAATTTGGCAAGCTTCTCTTTACATCCGTCCACACTGCCTAGTATGACCTGATGATCACCGACACGGGGTATTAATTTAATATCCTGGTTAGGTAGTACGACTATTTGTTCAATTTGTGCATTCCAAAACTCATCATTATGCAAAAATAATGCAAATTTATATAAGTCGGTCTTTGCAAACTCTTCTTTTATTGCTCCTGTTGCTATAGGGAGGTATGCTGTAGAGCGATTAGAAAGAGGCATTTTATTGCCCGTATTATCTATATAATAGTTTCCTCCAAGGCTGCTTATAACACGCAGAATCGGCTTCCGCTCTTCAATTACGGCTTTTACGGCTCTATTGTTTGTTATAAATACGTTGGCTTCTTTTATCAGCTGATTGGCCATTATGGCCTCTTCTATCTTGTTTGTATTAATGTTTTTTAATTGTTTGCCTGTAGGGTCAAGTCCTTTATCTTTGATGTAACTTACAATATCTTTTGTTTCGATAAACTTATTGCCCTCGGCACTATTTTTTATTTCTACTTCAAAACTTGTACAAAAGTCATCCTGCGGCTTTTTTTCGAAATAAAAAGCCGAGAAAATAAGATAGCCTGCAAGAAGGCATATTCCTCCGATGACTAATATTTTTTTTATCATTTCTCTTTTAAAACTTCTTTTATTGCTTCCAACAATTGATCGATATCTCCAGCTCCGACTGTTAATAGAACCTCAATATCATTTTTATTTTCCAATAAAGGTAATAATTCTTGCTTGTTACACAATGTTTTAGGACAGGTAACCTTGTCGAAAATTATTTTTGAAGTCACACCTTCTATCGGTTTTTCCCTTGCAGGATATATATCCAGTAAAATGAGTTCGTCAAGCAAAGAAAGACTCTTTGCAAACTCATCGGCAAAATCTTTTGTCCGGCTATAGAGGTGAGGCTGAAAAACTCCTGTAACCTTGCGGTCAGGATATAACTCCTTCACAGAAGTAATGCTTGCAGCTAGTTCCTGAGGGTGGTGCGCATAGTCGTCTATCATCACGATCTTATCTGTTTTAAGAATAAAATCGAAACGACGTTTTGCCCCCTGAAATGTGAGCATTGCATGTCTCAGTTCGTCAGGTGTAGCACCATTGAGCCATGCCAGAGCCATTGCTCCGATACTATTCTCTATATTGATTCTTACAGGAACGCCAAGTTGTATGTTGTCTATTACTTCCTTTGGAGTAACAAAGTCGAAGCGAATTTCACCGTTGCCTATTTTTATGTTCTTTGCATGGAAATCGCCTTTATCTTCAGAGTAGGTATATACCTTAACTCCTTCTCCAACTTTGGGTGAGAGTTTTATATTGTGTTTCATCACCAACGCTCCTCCTTGTTGAATGAGGGTGGTGAATTTCTCAAAGCTTTTGAGATACTCTTCTTCCGTTCCGTAGATATCCAAATGGTCTGGGTCTACAGAGGTAATAAGAGCCATATACGGATGCAGCCAGTGGAAAGAGCGGTCATACTCATCAGCTTCGATAACGGTAAACTCACTCTTGTCTGAAAGCATCAGATTGCTGCTATAATTTTTTAGTATACCGCCTAAGAAAGCATTACAATCGAGGTGCGATTGTTTAAGGATGTGAGCCAGCATACTTGATGTTGTTGTCTTTCCGTGTGTTCCTGCACAACAGAGTGCTTTGCTCGATTTGGTGATAGTTCCTAAAACCTGAGCACGCTTCTGTATCGTAAAATTCTGCTCGTGGAAATATATAACTTCTTCGTTCTCGGATGGAACAGCCGGCGTATAAACCACTAATGTAGTATCCTTTTCTTTGCAGTATTCCGGTATCAGGCTTACACTATCTGAATAGTGAATTTCTGCGCCTTCTTTTACCAGTTCTTTTGTCAATGGTGTTTCGGTACGATCATAGCCTGCTACCTTTTTGCCTTTCGACATAAAGTAGCGAGCCAGATTGCTCATCCCGATACCACCGATTCCGATGAAATATACTGCTTTTATATTATTCATGTTTTATTTTCGCTTTATTAGTCCTATTGCTTCATCTACAATTCGGTTTGCCGAATCATGTTGCGCCAATTTTAAAATATTTTCTGACAGAGTTTTTAACTTGTCCTTATCCTTTATTGTCTCCAAAGCTGTTTTAACCAACAAATCGTTCGCTTCAATATCCTTTATGAGGATAGCGGCATCTTTGTTTACCAGAGCCATTGCATTTTTGGTTTGATGATCTTCCGATACATTTGGAGAAGGAACAAGAATAACCGGTTTGCCCAACAAGCATAGTTCGGAGATAGAGCTTGCACCTGCTCTTGAGATGACCAAATCGGCTGCTTTATATGCTAAATCCATTCGGGAAATGAATTCATGGATATGAATATTCTGTGGATTCCCTTTCGATGCCAGATCCATATTCAGTTCGAAAAAGTATAGTTTTCCACATTGCCAAATGATTTGTATATCAGATTCTGACAAAGCTTCTATTCCGCTAAATATACTTTTATTTATTGTTCTCGAACCAAGGCTGCCACCTACAACCAGAATTGTTTTTTTATTCGGGTCGAGGTTAAACTCTGTATAGGCATCTTCTTTCGTTATATTCGATGATAATAATTCTTCACGACAAGGGTTGCCGGTCATCACTATTTTATCTTTCGGAAAGAATCTTTCCATATTTTCGTAGGCAACACAGATACTGGAAGCCTTCTTGCCTAAGAACTTGTTTGTAATTCCGGCATACGAATTTTGCTCTTGAATGAGGGTAGGGATACCTAGTTTACTTGCCTTATACAACGTTGGGCCACTGGCATATCCTCCCACGCCAATCACGATATCGGGCTTAAATTCTTTTATGATTTTGCTAGCCCGATTGAGGCTTTTCTGAAATTTCCAGATTGTAGAAAATATCTTGATCGGATTTTTTCTGCTAATCCCGACTACATTTAACCCTTCTATTTTGTATCCTGCGTTTGGAACTTTTTCCATTTCCATGCGTCCTTCGGCTCCCACAAAAAGTATTTCGGAGTCAGCGTAACGTTTTTTGATGGTGTTGGCAATAGCTATTGCCGGAAATATATGACCTCCTGTTCCACCTCCGCTAATAATAACTCTCAGATTTTTCATAGTTCTTCTGTATCTTTTACATAGGGTTCAAAATCTATATTGGCAATGCTTTCGTCCACATCTTCATGATCTGAATCATTGAGTCGGGATGAGCATGCCAGAATAATGCCAAAATAGGCACATGTGATAATGGTAGACGTTCCACCCCGGCTTACCAGAGGCAGAGGTTGTCCTGTAACAGGAATCAAATTGACGGCTACGGCCATATTAGCCAAAGCCTGTATTGTGAGTATAAGTGCAGACCCGAGTATAAGATATCTCGGGAACTTCTTTTCGCATTTTGAAGCCAGAACGCCACACCTGAACATCAGAGCGACATATAAGAGCAAGACGAATAGCCCCCCAAGCAGTCCTGTTTCTTCAAGGATGATGGCAAAGATAAAGTCGGAATAGGCTTGTGGAAGAAAGTCTCGTTCAACACCGCTTCCCGGCAAGCCGATTATACCACCGTTAGCTATAGCTATCTTGGCATGCGATACCTGGTAGTTGTCGTCAGTTATTTTATAGGCAATAGTTCCGTCGGCGTTCCTCATCTCTTTATCTTCTTCCGAGTGCCTTTCTATACGGTTTTTCCATGTAGCCAGACGTCCCGGTAAATACTCTTTTGCAAAAGAATCGGGTAGGAGCGTAAGGCTGCCTAGCAAAATAGCTACAGCAGCAAGCCCAACAAAAGCAATCAATCCTAACTTCCTGAGGCTGACCTGTCCGATAAACATAAGCATAAAGCAGACGCCAAAAAGGAGACATGCCGTAGATAAGTTTTCGGGTGCAATAAGTAAGCATAAGGCTCCAATACCAATAATAAGGGTCTTGAATATCCAGCCTTCATTATCAGGCTTCATCTTACTTAAAAAGAAGGAGACAAACCCGATTGCCGAAATTTTAGCAAACTCGGAAGGTTGTATCGTAAATGCACCGATACCTAGCCAGCGTTGTGCCCCATTCACATCTTGCCCCATAAACATGGTGACAACAAGGAGAACAGCAGATAGCGGTATTCCCAATAGTAATACTGAGAAATATTTGCTGGGAACCCTCTGCAAAAACATGACGAGGGCAAAACCAATAAGCAGGAATGCCGCATGTCGCAGAATCGGTGCCCAGTGGCTATGTTGACGGTAGGCAATTGTACTTGTAGCACTAAATACTTCAAGCAAAGAGATAATACACAGTGCGATAAATATACACCATATAACTTTATCTCCTTTGAATGCCCGCCCTAAAAAATTGAATTCCATTTTTGATTACAGTTTTCTGACGTATTCTTTAAACTGGTCACCTCTATCCTCATAATTCTGGAAGAGGTCGAAACTGGCGCAGCAAGGCGATAGTAAAACCGTATCTCCCTCTTGAGCCAATGCGTAAGATTTTTCTACTGCATCCTTCATTGATGAGGTATCTACAATATTGTCTATTTTACCATCAAAGAATTTATGCAGCTTACTGTTGTCAACTCCGAGGAAAACCAAAGCGCGAACTTTATCTTTAACCAATTGCTCGATCTCTGTATAGTCATTCCCCTTATCTGTTCCTCCTAAAATAAGTACAACCTTCGTTTTCATGCTTTGTAAAGCATACCAGCACGAATTAACATTAGTTGCCTTGGAGTCGTTTATAAACTGTATACCTCTCACTTTGGCCACTTTTTCAAGGCGATGTTCTACTCCCTGAAAATCACTAAGTGAGTGGCGCAAGTTTTCATCTGTTATATCCAGCAACTTTGCCGTGATACCTGATGCAAGCGAGTTATACAGGTTATGTGTTCCTTCGAGTGCTAGTAAATCTTCTTTCATAATGAAAACCGATTTAGGAGTATCTATTTTTATTTCATTGTTTTCGGGGTATGCAATAGCATTACCCACTTTGTGGTCGGCAAATGTATATTGCTTGCCTTTCGATATCAGCTTTTGTATTTCTTTGCTTACAATCGGGTCTTCTTCCCAAAATATAAAAGCATCTTCTTCCGTCTGGTTTTGTACAATACGCATTTTGGCATCAACATACTTTTGCATATCATGATCGTATCTGTCGAGATGATCGGGAGTGATATTTAAAAGAATGGCGATATCTGCCTTAAACGTGTACATGTTTTCCAGCTGGAAACTACTTAGTTCCAATACATAATAGTCGAAATTATCTTCTGCTACCTGACGGGCAAAACTTCTTCCGATGTTTCCTCCAAGACCTACATTTAGTCCTGCCGATTTCAGTATATGGTAGATGAGGCTGGTAGTGGTTGTCTTCCCATTACTGCCTGTGATACAGATCATTTTTGCAGATGTGTAGCGTTTGGCAAATTCCATCTCCGATAGGATAGGAATACCTTTCTCTGCTGCTTTGTGAACAAGAGGTGCATAATTAGGAATGCCCGGGCTTTTGATGATCTCGGTTGCAGCCAGTATGAGGTCTTCGGTATGTCCTTTTTCCTCGTAAGGTATGCCATACTGATCGAGTTCGGCTTTGTACTGGTCTTTTAACGGTCCGCTGTCAGACAAAAAAACATCAAATCCTTTTGCCTGTGCCAGTATAGCCGAGCCTACGCCGCTCTCTCCTCCTCCTAATATGATAATCTTGTTCATCATTTATTTTTATCGCATTTTTAATGTTGCCAATGTAAGTACTGCCAGAATAATTCCAATAATCCAAAAACGGACTACAATCTTCGACTCGGGTATAGGCCCTATTGGTTTTTGAAACAAGGCTTGTATTCCCGAATTTCCTGCTTTTTGGAAATGATGGTGCAAAGGAGTCATTTTGAAAATACGTCTGCCTTCTCCGTATTTTTTCTTTGTGAATTTAAAGAATGCCACTTGCATCATTACCGAAATACTCTCTACAAAGAATATTCCACAGAGAATAGGGAGTAGCAATTCTTTGTGAATTACAACTGCAAAAACACCGATAATTCCCCCTAATGTCAGACTACCCGTATCTCCCATGAAAACCTGTGCCGGGAAGGCGTTATACCAAAGGAATCCAATTGTAGCCCCGATAAATGCAGCGGCAAATATTACGAGTTCCTGACTGCCAGGTATAAACATAATATTAAGGTAAGAGGCAAACTCCATGTGTCCGGATACATACGCGAGTATGCCGAGTGTTACCCCGATAATGGCAGAGCTTCCGGCTGCTAACCCATCCAGTCCGTCGGTAAGGTTGGCACCATTGGAGACGGCAGTTACAATAAAAATAACGATGAACACAAACAGTATCCATGCTGCCGGTTCGGCATATTCTCCCATAAAGCCAACAAGATCCTCGTAGTCGAGGTTGTTATTTTTCATAAATGGGATTGTTGTCTGAGTGGATTTTACTCCTTCAGCTACATAACTTACACGCTCTATTACATTGTCCTGATTACGGTATTCTATATTCTCGCGGATGATTATATCGGGACTCAGGTATATTGTCAGACCCACTATCAATCCCAGTCCGACCTGTGCCACTATTTTAAATTTACCTTGTAACCCTTCTTTATCTTTTTTGAAAACTTTTATATAGTCGTCCAGAAAGCCCAGTGCACCAAGCCATATTGTTGTAATCAACATGAGAATGATATATACATTGTCTATTCGGGCAAAAAGTAGTACAGGTGTTAGTATTGCTATAATAATGATAACACCGCCCATGGTAGGGGTTCCTTTTTTACTTAGTTGTCCTTCAAGACCAAGATTACGGACTGTTTCACCGATTTGCAGTTTTTGCAATTTGTCGATGATCCGTCTTCCTATAATCGTAGAAATCAGCAAGGAGAATATTACAGCCATGGCTGCCCTGAATGAGACATAGCGAAACATCCCTGCTCCCGGGAAATCTAATTTGTCTAAGTAATCGAATAAATAATATAGCATCTTGTCTTTCTTATTTTTCTAGTTATTCTCCAAAAATGTTCTTAACTATTTCTTTATCATCAAAATGATGTTTTACTCCTTTTACATCTTGATAATCTTCGTGCCCTTTTCCTGCAATGAGGATTACATCTCCCGCTTTAGCTAATGCACATGCTGTTTTTATGGCCTGTTCACGTTCTACAATCAGAAGTGCTTTTTTCAATTGTTCGCTGTTTAGCCCATCTGCCATATCATTGATTATAGCTTGCGGCTCTTCGTAGCGAGGGTTGTCGGAAGTAAGTATAACCTGATCGCTCAAACGCACAGCTTCGCGTGCCATGATCGGACGTTTTGTCTTATCCCTGTTTCCTCCGCAACCTACAACTGTTATTACACGGCCGTTTCCTTCCAATACCTCGTGTATTGCTTCCAATACATTGGTGAGAGCATCGGGCGTATGCGCATAGTCTACAATTGCAGTAAAGCCTTGAGATGAACGGATTGTCTCGAAGCGTCCTGATACCGGTTTCAGAGTACTAAGTACAAGCAGAGCTTCTTCCGAGCTTTGTCCTAACAATATGGTTGCCCCGTAAACAGCAAGCAGGTTGTATACATTAAATACTCCCACAAACTGTACTTGCAACTCTTTGCCATTGATTTCTATTGCAGTACCATCGAAGTGTTTTTCGATGATTCGTGCTTTGAAATCGGCTAAAGAATGAACAGAATAAGTACTTGTTTTAGCCTTTGTGTTTTGTAACATTACCAATCCGTTTTTATCATCGATATTGGTAAGAGCGAATGCTGTTTCCGGTAGTTGGTCGAAGAAAGCTTTCTTCGCTTTTAAGTATTCGCCCATTGTTTTATGGTAGTCCAAATGATCTTGTGTAAGGTTGGTAAATATTCCCCCTTCAAATTTTAGACCACTTATACGTTTCTGATGAATGGCGTGCGAGCTTACTTCCATAAAGGCATATTCGCACCCTGCATCTACCATATTTTTGAGCATTTCGTTCAACGAAATAGGGTCGGGGGTAGTATGTGTGGCATGATATACTTTGCCATCTATATAATTGGCTACGGTTGACAACAAGCCTACTTTATATCCCAGCTTGCGGAACATCTCATAAAGTAGTGTGGCTGTTGTTGTTTTTCCGTTTGTGCCTGTCACACCTACCAGCTTCAGATTGTTTGATGGGTCGCCATACCAATGTGTGGCTATCTTTCCGGCAGCATCGGCGCTGTCTTTTACTTTTATATATGTGATGCCTTCGTTAGAAGTATCTATTTTGCTTTCGTGAAGAATAACTTTAGCCCCTAGTTCCAGAGCGTTTTTTATATATAGATGACCATCCACCTGAACGCCTTTAAGAGCAATGAAAACCGATCCGGGAGTTGCCTTGCGGGAGTCTGTAAAAACTCCGGTTACATTTATATCCTGTTCTCCCTTTATTTCTATTACATCTATGTTTTTAAGTAAATCCTGCAACTTCATATCTGTATTTTTTTCGTTAATTTAATTCTATGGTTATGGTTGCTCCTTTCGTTGTTCTTGTTCCCGGAGCTATAGATTGCTGTTTCACTTTTCCTGCACCTATAAGGTTTACTTTCAGTCCTTCAAGCTCTAATAAATATATGGCATCACGTGCGCCCATTCCTATGACGTTAGGGACTAATCCTTGCTTGATAGAAGAATTGCTTTGAAGAAGAATACCATTGATCGAAGAGTCTGTATTTATCCACTCTACTTTATCTCCCGAATAGTTGTAATCTTGTTTTAATTTTTTCAAAACAATCTCTGTATTTTTGAACGAACCGCTTTTAACGATAGGTATAAGTGAGTTTACTGTATCTTTCTGAGCAAGGATAGGGGTTGCTACAGTATTTCGCGTATATATTCCCTCGGCAATGGTTTTGAATACCGCTCCCGGCATAAGTCCCCCCGATGGAATTCCCTGTGGTCTGCGTATGCCTACAAAGCAAGTATATTTGGGATTGTCGGATGGGAAGTATCCACAGAATGATACATAATACCCTTCGTATCCCCCTCTGGCTGCAATCATCGCTGTTCCTGTTTTTCCTGAGATAGGAAACATTTCAGATTCAATCGTTTTTCCTGTACCATCGGTTACAACACCTCTTAGAATATCTTGCACCTCTTTGAGGGTTTTTTCGGAACATAATGAAGGATTTATAATCTCGGTTTCAAATTCTTCTTCTATTTTTCCGTCTCTCATGAAGGCTTTGGTGAGAAACGGCTTGATCATCTTCCCTTTATTTGCGATACCATTATAGAACATTAGCATGTAAATAGGTGGTACCTGTGTCTCATAGCCGAATGACATCCACGGTAATGTGGTTTTAGACCATGGGTTTGATTTGTCATCGGGGAAGCGAATGACAGAAGTTCCTTCTTTTCCTTGCAGTGGAACATCCCATTCTATTTTTTTTGTAAGCCCCAGATCATGTATGCGCTGTACATATTTTTGAGGATTATTTTCATAACCTTTTAATATCATTTTTGCGATAGCAACATTCAGCGAAGAGTACATTCCTCTCGCCACTGTTACATAGCCTTTGTCTTGTCCTTTGCGCCAGTCATGGTCTTTTACGATGCGTCCCTTATATTCGAACAAACCGTTGCCGACAAAGATTTCTTCATCGGGGGTCACTACTCCGTCTTCGAGGGCAATCATCAGTGACACTGTCTTGAAGGTAGACCCCGGCTCGGACATGTACGAAAAAGCATTTGGATTACCTTCGGCATAAACACCGGGCGACATGCGGTCGAGATTGGTTATGGCTTTTATCTCCCCTGTAGCCACTTCCATTACAATAGCACATCCGGATTCGGCATTGGTTTCTACCAGCTTGTTGTAGAGAGCTTTCTCTGCTAAGTCTTGGACATCTACATTCAAAGTGGTTTTTATATCCCATCCATCAGTTGGCTCGTTCAATACAACGTCTATCCAGCGACCCTGTACACGTTGGCGTGTTTTCAGACCCGGAATTCCTTTTAGTATAGAGTCGTATTTTAGTTCCAGACCACTGGCTCCTCCTGCGTCGAAGTCTTTGTATATAGATCCTACGGTTCTTCCTGCGAGGCGACCAAAAGGTTTTAAACGCATTGTTTTTTCTTCTGTAAACAAGCCGCTTCTATTGCTTCTTTGACTAAAGAATGGGTAGGTGAGAACCTCTTTTAGGTCTATATAGTTTATATCAGGACGAATAATGCGCACATAGCGGCTGCGAACCTTTACTTTTTGGTTTGAACCGCTCTCCCTATTCCTTTCTATTTGGGCGAGCTCTTTACGGCTCAAGTCCCATCCGTCTAATATTACTCTTTTGTACTGGGCTGCACTTCTGTCGGGAAACTTCTTCGCTAGAGCTTGTGACAGAGGCGTAACGTATTTCATTAATGTATCTTTCTTTATGCCATCGGCCATAAAGTCGACATATACTCCGTAGAGGGGTTCGCTTGTTGCCAGCAGGCGTCCGTCGTCGGCATAAATATTACCTCTGTTGGGGCGTATTTCTCTATCTTTCTTTACGGTTTCTTGTATGCCTAGTTCGCGCCACATGGGGCCTTCTACATACTTTATATTGAATATACATATTAGAATTGCAATAAATATCAGGGACATAATAAGTGCAATCCACCCATATCGGCTGATCGCTATATTCTTTGATGTTCCTTCAGATTTTTTCGCCATCTTCTATTCTTTCTTGCTATTTATTTCTTTCCCAGTTTATATATTGGGTCTTTTGTTTGTTTCAGATCAACACCGTTTTTCTGAACCATATCTTCTACTTTCGATTCGCGGCTTACACCCATCAGCTCGGCCGATATGGTGAGAGACTCATACTTCGCATCTTTTAGTTCGCGCTGAAGAGATTCTATTTTCGCCATTTTCTCTATACAGCTATACCTATTGCTGATGTACAGCACAATAATAACGAAGACCGTGATGATAAAACGTGCGTTTTTCCAAAAGAAATCCTCGGTGAGAACAGTCCCCCCAAGAATATACATGATCTTCTTTTTTATATCTTTTACTGTCATATCAAACTTTTTCTGCAACTCTTAGTTTAGCACTCCTTGATCGGGGGTTGCGTTCTTCCTCGTTTTTCGATGGAGTAATTACTTTATTGTTTATCAGCTTGAACGGAGTTTCGAAGTTTCCGAAGAAGTCTTTTTCTACTTTGCCTTCAAAATTTCCTGTCTTAAAGAAGTTTTTGACAATACGGTCTTCGAGCGAATGGTATGTAATGACTGACAACCGTCCCCCCGGTTTTAGTATGTCAAGAGCCTGCTCCAACATCTCCTTCAATACTTCCATCTCTTCATTTACTTCTATGCGAAGAGCCTGAAATGCCTGAGCCAGTATCTTTTTCTCTTTTTCTCCCCTTCCTACAAATGAATTGAGTGTTGCAAGCAAATCACTTGTCTTCTTGTAAGGTTTTTCTTTTCTTGTTTTCACAATCACGGAAGCAATTCGCCGCGATTGTTTCAGTTCACCATACAGGTAGAAAACATCTGCCAGTTTTTCCTCTGTGTATGTATTTAGTATCTGCGCAGCCGTTTTTCCTCCCTTACGATTCATACGCATATCCAAGTCGCTATCCTCGAAACGGAAAGAGAATCCTCTGTCTTCAGCATCGAAGTGATGTGACGAAACGCCCAAATCAGCCAGTATAGCATCTACACCGTCTACATTATGATACTTGATGAAATTTTTAAGATATCGGAAATTGCTGCGGATGAAAGTGAACTTACTGCTAGCTTCAATGTTGTTTATCGCATCTTCATCCTGATCGAACGCATAGAGATGCCCTTTGTCTCCGAGACGTGACAGTATTTCTCTCGAGTGTCCGCCACCGCCAAATGTAACATCGACGCAAATACTATCAGGGTGAAGATTCATCCCGTCAATACTCTCGTGAAGCAAAACCGGTATGTGATATGCATCGGCCATGATTAGTCGTTTTGTGAGCTGTTATTCATTAATGCCTGAATGCGAGCACTGAATTCCTCGGCAGGTATCAGCGTTTTATCCAGAGCATCGTTTGTCCAAATTTCGATTGTATTGTCTACTCCTAAGAATCTTACGTCTGTAATAATCCCCACCATCTGACAGTATCTTTTTGGTATAAGGATACGTCCGTTGGTGTCCATCTCGAGGCGTTCGGCGTCAACAACAAATTGACGAAACAAAGCTTGCTGCTCCATGTCCCACCTATTGAGGCGTGAGCGTAATTTCGCAACTTCCTCCTCCCATACTACCAGCGGGTAGAGAACGAGGCAGTTCTGAAATAGATCTTTTCTGAGTATCAATGTGTTTTGGTCGCAAGATTGCAATATCTTACGAAAAGAAGCAGGTACAAAAAGACGTGCTTTTGCGTCTATTTTTGCTTCGATATTTCCCAAAAACTGTAACATTAATACTTTGAATTTTAACAATATACAATATTCGACGTAAAGGTATAAAATTTATACACTTTTCCCCACCTTTCCCCACTTAAAATGTATGAAAAAGTTTTCAACATGAAATGAACAGGTTGTAAACACAATATTAACAATGGGAGATAAGAATATGTTTGTTGATTATTAGGTGTTTATATACAAATAAGTCCTGCCTTGTTAATAACTAAGGCAGGACTTATTAATATGTCTGTTAATAAATTAGCTAAGGATGGATATGCATTCTTCGAGGGTTAATGATTTCTGTTCGCCGGAAGTCATCTCTTTCAGTGTAATTTTGTTTTCATTTATCTCATTTTCACCAACTATAGCGACATAAGGAATTTTATTAGAGTCGGCATACGACATTTGCTTTTTCATCTTTGCCGATTCGGGGAATATCTCTGTAGAGATTCCTTCCTGACGCATTTTTAAGATCAGAGGCAATATGTGGTCTTCTTCTTTTTCGCCGAAGTTGACAAACAAAACCTGTGTGTTCTGTATCGAATCTTTTGGGTATAAATCGAGTTGATTCAATACATCGAATATGCGATCTGCTCCGAAGGAAATACCTACGCCCGAAACGCCTGACAATCCGAAAATACCTGTCAGGTTATCATAGCGTCCACCTCCGGTGATGCTGCCTATTTGCACATCAAGAGCTTTTACTTCGATGATAGCACCCGTGTAGTAATTCAATCCTCTGGCAAGAGTAAGATCGAGCTCAAGCTCGCAACGGATTCCTACAATTTTTAGTTTGTTGAGTATATATTCAAGTTCGTTAACGCCCTGTATTCCGGTTTCAGAATCTTTGAGAACCGTTTTCAAGGTATTTAATTTCTCTTCGTTTGTTCCTTGCAAAAGGATAATAGGTTGAAGTTGTTCGATCGCTTTTTGTGGAATACCCTTCGAAGCAAGTTCTTCGTTTACCTTTTCCAGACCTATTTTATCTAGTTTGTCGATAGCAACAGTAATGTCTGTAATTTTTTCGGCCTCTCCAATAATCTCAGCAATACCTGACAGTATCTTGCGGTTGTTGAGTTTTATGCTCACCCGAATGCCGAAGCGGCTGAATACTTCATCTGCTATTTGAATCAACTCTACTTCGTTGATAAGGGAGTCGGAGCCAACGATGTCTGCATCGCACTGGAAGAATTCGCGGTAACGTCCTTTTTGTGGTCGGTCGGCGCGCCAAACGGGTTGTATCTGATAACGTTTGAAAGGGAATGTTATTTCGTTTCGGTGCATTACAACATAGCGTGCAAATGGCACAGTGAGGTCGTAACGAAGTCCTTTCTCGCTTATTTTAGTCGCAAGGCGGGTAGAGTTTTTCTCCAACAATTCTTCATTGGACAAATCTTTCAGGTAATCGCCCGAATTGAGTATCTTGAATAGAAGCTTATCTCCCTCTTCTCCGTATTTTCCCATCAGTGTTGATAGGTTTTCCATTGCCGGAGTTTCTATCTGACGAAAGCCATAGAGTTTGAAAACTTCACGGATAGTGTCGAAAATATAGTTACGCTTCGCCATTTCTTCCGGCGAAAAATCTCTTGTTCCTTTAGGAATTGAAGGTTGTGACATTACTTATCGATTAAAAATATTCAGGATGCAAAGGTAAAAAGAAGTTGTGAGTAAAAGGTCAGGGGCATGAGATATTTAATGTCAGGGGGTAATTTTCAGTTTTATGATAATTGTCGTATTATTTATTAATGACGTAATTGTCTTATATATGATGGCTTTTAGTCGTTGTTTGGTTATGATGAGAAGTGACAATATAAAAAGTGCTGAAAACTGTCACCTTTACATACGCTTCGCTCCTGTGACCGCTGGTTGTCACCTTTTAATAATTTGGAGTTGGATATATGAGAGAGGATGTGCTGCTTCTTTGTGGTCGTTCTGCTAATTTTATTGATTTATTTCCCTTATTTTTGTAATCACATATTATTTTATTTATACAAATTATGAAACATATTATATTTTCAATTCTATCTATCAGTTTATTGCTAAGTGCTTGTTCCGGTAAAAAACAAGAAAGTGCAGAGGTGCAAACGCTTACGGTAGGAGTGATGTCTTCGATGGATTATCTTCCTCTTGCAGTAGCTCAGCGTGAAGGTTACTTTGCAAAACATGGTGTAGACGTAAAAATTCAAAAATTTATGTCTGCCAATGAACGAGATATGGCTTTTCAGAGCGGAGCTGTAGACGGAGGAGTAACCGACTATACCAGTGCGGCATTGCTGGCTTCGGGTGGGTTTGATATGAAGCTTACTTCTAAATGTCAAGCACCTTTTTATATTGTAGCCGGTGCGCAGTCGGAGATAAATAACTTGTCGGATCTGAAAGGCAAGAAGATAGCCGTTTCTCAAAATACAGTGATCGATTTCTGTGTAGATATGGCTTTGGCTAGTGTAGGCCTTACTCCTAATGATGTAGAGAAAGTGGAGATAAATAAAATTCCGACTCGCTTCGAGATGTTGCGGAATAATAAAATAGATGCTACGGGATTACCTAATCCGTTTGCTCTGATTGCTGCAAGTGACGGTTGCAAGCTGCTTGTATCTATGGATAGCTTGAAATATACTGTTACAGGTATTGTTTTTTCACAGAAGGTGATAGATACGAAGAGTGAGGCTATTAAGAAAATGTATGCCGCATACAATGATGGCGTTGCTTATCTCAACTCACATACTGTAGCAGATATAAAAGATATATTGGTAAAAGAGCTTCAGTTTCCTGAGCCTGTTGCTGAGAAAGTCACTCTACCTGCTTATACCGATGCTCAGCCTGTAACTGTTGCAGACAAAGATATACAACAAGTGATAAGCTGGCTTGGAGGCAAAAATCTGCTTAAAGCTGATTTCAAAGTTGAGAATCTTATAAATGATCAACTGACTAAATAATAGAGATGCTGTCGATAGAAAACCTGGAGGTAAAATACGGAAATACTGTAGCTTTGAATGATTTCTCCCTGACTATAAAAAAGGGAGAAATATATTCGCTCATAGGCCCTTCGGGATGCGGCAAGTCTACTTTATTGAAGGTGCTTTGCGGGATCATAAGAAATTATAGCGGGCAGATTGCTTTTAATGGGAAAGCGTTTACACCCAGAGAAGTATCCATAGGATATGTACCTCAACACTATGGTTTGCTGGAATGGAAGACTGTGAAAGAAAACATCTTCCTCTCTTATAAGCTCAATAGCACTAAGGTGTTGAGAGAGGCAGAAGTTTCAGAGATTATCAACTCGTTAGAGATTGATGATATTCAAAACCGTTATCCTTCGCAATTGAGTGGGGGGCAGAAACAACGTGTGGCTCTGGCTCGTGCCTTTATTTCTCAGCCCGATATTCTGTTGATGGACGAACCGTTTTCATCATTAGATACATTTACTTCCGAAGCATCGCAACGGCTTTTTCTGCGCCTGTGGGAGAAATACAAAGTAACCACTTTGTTTATCACACACAATATACATGAGGCTGTATCTATTGGCGAGCATATTATTGTAATGAGCAAATCTCCGGGAAGAATTATTCATCAGGTAGAAAACCCCTTGTTCAACGTATCTGAGTACCAAGAGGAAAAGTTGAGGTTTGTGGCATCTATTATCAATAAAATAGGGTATTGATGACAAAGCGTAGAAAACATATTTTCAATTATTTCGGCTACATAATAGGCGGCTTTATCCTGTTTAATGTTATATGGTATATTCTTGCTGCCGGTCTTAGCCTGAAGGCACTGCCTTTCCCTACAGAGGTTTATGGTGGATACTCCAAAGCTTTCGAAAACGGGATATTAGACCACACATTCGCCAGCTTGCGACGGATAGCATATAGCATAGGTATATCTTTGGGGATAGCTTTAGTATTAGGTGTATGGATGGGATATAGTAAGAGGGTGAATAGTCTGTTAGGGCCTATGATTTATTTTTCTTATCCTATTCCTAAATTAGCTCTTTTGCCTATCATCATGGTATTATTCGATTTGGGTGAAACATCAAAGATTGTTATTGTTATATTGATCGTTGTTTTTCAGTTGATCATAACGATACGTGATGCTGTAAAAAATATATCGAAAGAAAATTACTATGTTCTTATTTCATTTGGGGCAACGGGCTTACAAAAAATGAGACATATTACCTTGCCTGCTATTTTGCCCGAAGTCTTTTCTTCGCTTCGTGTGGCATTGGGTATCGCAACATCGGCCTTATTCTTTATTGAAACATTCGGAACGGATAAAGGATTGGGATTTTACATTACCGATTCGCAAATGCGTGTAGATTACGTCCAAATGTATTTTGGTATAATTGTTCTTTCTCTGATCGGTTTTATCTTATTCCTGATCGTCGATCTGCTCGATAGTGTATTGTGTAAGTGGAAGAATATATGATTGTTATCTTCTCCAGAAAGCAGGCATAAATAAAGAAAGTACAGTAAATAGCTCTAAACGTCCTGTCAGCATCAGGAAGCTGAGATACCATTTCGACTCGGTTGGTACTTCCGAGAAACTACCTGTATTGCCTATCTCTGCCAGTCCGCCACCCACGTTTCCGAGGCATGAAACTGCTGCTCCGAGAGCATTCTCGAATTGCATTCCCGATAAGGACAAAAGTAAACAGCTGAAAATAAGGATGGCAAGGTATAAGAAGATAAAAGCTAAGACCTTGGTTACTACGTCTATCGAAATCACATGGTTATTCAATCGGATAGGGAGTATGGCATTGGGGTGTACCTGACGTTTAAACTCATTGATTGAATTCTTAAACAAGATAATGATTCTCACGATCTTGATACCTCCCGCAGTAGATCCGGCACATGCTCCGAAGACCATAAAGATGACAACTAAGAACTGATAGAAAGAACCCCAACTTATTATATTGTCAGTAGAAAAGCAGGTGGTGGTAAGCATCGATACGACCTGAAACAACGATGTTCGGAAGGCTTTTTCTACTCCTTCTATCTTGCCCGAACTGTAAAGCCCGATGGCAATAATGACAACAAAGAGAATGATAATAGATACATACCATTTAAATTCTTCATTCTGATACAACTTTTTGGCACAGCCTTTCATAAAGAAGTAGATCAGCGTAAAGTTTATTCCTCCGATGAACATAAAGAGGGTAATGACATATTCTATATAGGCTGAATTCCAATGGGCGATGCTATCTTGTTTTGTTGAAAATCCGGCAGTGGATATTGTTGTAAAAGCATGGCAAACAGCGTCGAACAAGCTCATTGGCCCTATCCAAAGGAGTATGACAAGAATTCCTGTAAGGAATATATAAACCAGCCATAGCCGTTTAGCTATTTGTGATATGCGGGGGCGAAAACGATCGTAGCCTATCCCTGTGACTTCAGCATCGTACATTACAGATGCATTACCTCCCATGGGTAGGATCGTGGCCACGAACAATACGATTCCTAATCCTCCCATCCATTGGGTTATACTGCGCCAGAAGAGAAGTCCCTTGGGCATACTCTCTATGTCGTTTAGGATGGTTGCACCGGTTGCTGTTAGTCCCGAAATGGTTTCGAAATAGGCATTACTGACGTTGGGTATCGAGTTGCTCAGATAATAAGGAAGCATACCGAATGCAGATAGTACGATCCACGAAATAGCCACCATAAAGAAGCTCTCTCGTTTTCCGATCGGTTTTGGGAAATCTTCGGTTCCTACCAATCGGATTAAAGCTCCTGCAAAGAATGTTATTGTAGAGCTTATGAGCATTGCGTCGCCGGCCGCTTCGTGTAAGTAAAATGAAACAATGGTAGCACTCATCATGAATAGCGATTCGATGACAAGCAAAAATCCAATTGTTTTTAGTACAAACCGGTAATTAAAATTGCTCATGTACTTTTTATCCTGTTAATGGAACATTTTCTCGGCATCACGTAGGGTGTCATCCAAACAGAAAACGACTACATGATCGTAAGGCTCTATCAAAGTATCACCATCAATCATCATCGGTTCTCCATTGCGTATCAATCCGCCCAAAGTAACATTCTTGGGTAGCGTTAGCTTTTTTACCTCCTTCTTGGTTACATAAGAGTTCGGTCGAGCTATAATCTCCGCTACGTCTGCATTGGCGATTGTTAATGACTTTACGTTAGATACGTCTGCACTGAGCAGAAATCTGTATATGTTGCTTACTGTTATTAGTTTCTTATTTATAATAGAACCGATATCCAGATTCTCAGCCATCGACATATAGTCCATGTTTTCTACTTCGGCTACAGTCTTGCGTACTCCAAAGCGTTTGGCTGCCATACATGCGAGAATGTTAGCTTCCGAGTTCCCGGTTACAGCCACAAATGCGTCTATATCCTTGATTCCCTCTTGCAAAAGAAACTCTGCATTGCGTCCGTCATTATGAAACACGGTTACATTCTTTGGTAGCTTTTCTAAAAGTTGGTAACTTTTCTCTTTATCGGATTCTAATAGTTTGATGTTTGTATTGTCCGGCAAATACTGGCAGGTACGGATAGCTATACGGCTTCCACCCATTATCATAATGTTCTTTACCTCAAAACTGGCTTTGCCTGCTATTACGGGTAGTTCGTTCACGTTTTCTTTTGTTGCAGTAAAGAATACGATGTCGCCCGCTAAAACCATATCCTTTCCTGTAGGAATGATAGTTACATTCTTTCGTTTAATGGCAACGATGTGGAATTTTTTGTCTTTGCTGCTTAAGTCGAAGAGGTATTTATTTACCAACTCCGAGTTTTCTCTTATTTTGATTCCGGCGAGTAATATATTGCCATCGCAAAGTTCTATCCATTGGCGTACCCACGGACGTTTTAAGGCTGATACTATTTCTTTTGCAGCAAGCATTTCGGGATAAACCATAGAGTTGATCCCTAGCTTTTCAAAAAACTCTTTATTCTTGGGTAAGAGGTATTCGTAATTATCGATGCGAGCAAAGGTTTTTTTTGCTCCCATATTCGCAGCCAATAAGCAGGCTGTTATGTTTGTAGATTCGTCAGGGGTGACACCAATAAAGAAATCCGCTTCTTTTATATCCACCTCCATCAAATCTTTTAGGGAAGTACAAGACCCGGTCATCGTCATTATTTCAAGATTAGAGCCAAGGAAGTTGAGCTTCTCTTTATCAGCGTCCATGAGTACAACGTCTTGGTTTTCTGCTGATAATAGTTTTGCTAAATGTGTTCCTACAGCACCTGCACCTGCAATTACAATTCTCATCGACTCTTACTTATATATTTTTTCTTCTATATTATTAGGGCTTATTTGTTTATGCAAGATAGACTGCATTCGTTTTACCAATCCTTGTATGTCAAGCTCACATAGTTTTTTCAGGTCAGCAACCGAACCGTGTGTTACAAATTTATCTTGTATGCCTGCACGCACTACATTTATGTTCAGATAGTTATTGTCAGCAAAGTATTCTAAAACAGCACTACCGAATCCTCCGTTGATAACACCGTTTTCGATCGTCAGTACATGGGTAAAATTCTCTGCCAACTCTTTTAAGATTGCAGTATCCAAAGGTTTAAGGAATATCATGTCGTAATGTGCGATAGAATAGCCTTCGTCTTCAACGATGTGGATAGCTTCACGTGCAGTATTTCCTATTGCGCCTATTGATAAAACGGCAAGATCTTTACCATCTTTCAACTTGCGTCCTTTTCCTATTTCCAGCTTTTGCATTTCGCATTCCCAATCTTTCAATATACCCTGTCCTCTTGGGTATCGGATCACAAATGGTCCTTCGTTACCGTAAGCAGCAGTATACATCAAGTGGCGCAAATAATGCTCGTCGAAAGGAGCGGCGATAGTCAGGTTCGGGACACAGCGCATATAAGCAAGATCGAATGCCCCATGATGTGTTGGTCCGTCTTCTCCTACCAATCCTGCTCGGTCGAGACACATAATTACATGCAGTTTTTGAAGTGCTACATCATGTATGACCTGATCGTAAGCTCGTTGCATAAATGATGAGTAGATATTACAGAACGGTAATAGTCCTTCTTTTGCCAATCCGGCCGAATAGGTGACAGCATGTGCTTCGGCAATACCTACATCGAATGCCCTGTCCGGGAATTCTTTCATCATATAGGTCATAGACGATCCGGTAGGCATAGCAGGTGTAATACCTACAACGCGTTTATCTTTCTTAGCCAGTTCTACAAGCGTATGTCCAAAAACGTCCTGAAAGAGTTGTGGCTGATCTTTTGATTTTGTCACAATACGTTCTCCGGTTTCTTTGTCAAACTTACCCGGAGCATGCCATACTGTAGCCGAAACTTCTGCCGGCTTAAATCCTTTTCCTTTAATAGTGTGGATATGTAGAATCTTAGGTCCTTTCATATCCTTTATATTTTGTAGTATCCGAATCAGGTTTGGTAAATCGTGTCCATCGATAGGGCCAAAATATCGTATATTAAAGCCTTCAAACATGTTTTGTTGTTTGGTCAACAGTGATTTCAAGCTATTGTTGAAACGAAGGATAAGATTTTTACCTTGTTCGGTGATAAGGTTTCCTTTCTTGAACTTTTGATAAACATCATTCCTTACCCTGTTATAGGTGGGCGAGGTAGTCATTTTTACCAAATAATCGCGCATACCCCCAACATTATCATCTATAGCCATATCATTATCATTGAGTATGATAAGGATATCATTTGGTTGAGAGCTTGCATTGTTGAGAGCTTCATAAGCTAATCCTCCGGTCATTGATCCATCACCTATTACGGCTACCACATGCCTCTTCTCATGTTTGAGAGAGGAAGCGACAGCCATACCTAGTGCTGCCGAAATTGAATTTGAAGCATGTCCTGCAATAAAGGCATCGTATTCGCTTTCTTTTGGATTTGGAAACCCTGAAAGACCACCAAATTTACGATTTGTATGAAACAGGTCTCTTCTGCCTGTCAGTATTTTGTGGCTATATGCTTGGTGACCCACATCCCATACAATGCGGTCGTAAGGTGTGTTGTATATGTAATGCAGAGCCACAGTAAGCTCTACTGTACCGAGACTGGAGCCAAAATGTCCGGGATTTTTGCTTAGTTGATCAATAAGAAAACTTCTAAGTTCAGTACATAGAGACTCAAGCTCCTCGATGCTTAGATTTTTAAGGTCAGAGGGAGAGTTTATTGTCTGTAATACTGATATATTGTTGTTTTGTTCGTCCATAAAAATTCTATTGGAATGAAGAAAAATCTTTATTACTATTGTAATAAACAAGCAAATATATAAAACAAAAGCTATTTAGAATAAGATATTCTCTTAAAAATAAGACAGGATTAGACCTAGTTATAATAATATAAACAAAAGAGATTGATTAATGTTCTTTGTAAATAGAATGTAAACAAGCATGTAGTCCGTATTTGTTACTATTTATTATGAGGATATGTAAAGTTAAAATGTTTCGATTTTTTTGATTAAAATTTGATCTTGGGACTTTCTCGAGAAATGAATCATTATTAATTCTCCAACTTTTTCTTTATAAGATTTATTTTTCCGCTGATGAAGTTTATATCGGTTTTATTTTTGGTGCAATTCAGCGACAACTCATAATTATGAATGGCCAAATTCCATTCTTCCATTTTTGCATAAAAGTGAGCCTTGGTGCTGAGATAGATAAACTCTGTTTCTTCGTTCATCATGTTTTCCATAGTAACTAGCTCAGGTAGCAGATCGTGCAGACTCTTAAAGTTACTTTCAGCAATAATTCTGTTTAGCTTTACTGAAATCGAATATGGTTCCATTTTTTCGAGTTGTTTATATAGATAAGCAATCGTTTTCCAGTCTGTTTTTTCATACGATTCGGAAGTGCAATGCATGGATGAAATCAAAGCTTCTAAATAATATTTATCTAAAGTTTGCTGGTGCTTCTTTGCTATTTCCAAGTAATAGAAACCTTCTTTTATTAAATCATTATTCCAAAGGGTTCTGTTCTGATTCTCCAACGATATCCACGTATCGTTCTCGGTTCGTGCAGGAAATCTTGAGGAGTTGAAAAACATACCTGCCAGCAGAGAATTGATTTCAGGGTTTTCGGGATGATACTGGTGTAATAATTTTCCTAGCCTGATGGCTTCAAAGCACAAGTCTAAATTTATGGTTCCGGCTCTTTGCGAACTTTTATATCCTTCATTGTAGAGCAGGTATATAATCTTAAGTAGATGGCTTAATTCCTCAATGGTCTGAATCTGAAAATCATCGTAAATTTCTGAAAATTCTTTGATCGTTTCTTTGCTCCTTAAAACAACTTTCTTGACGGTTTCTGTTTTAATGATCAGCGCATTGGCAATTTCCGAATAGTTGAATCCACAAAGGAAATAAAGTGAAATAATTAGCTTATTCCTTTCAGAGAAAGACGCTTTTGAAAAGAAAATCAATAATTTAAGTAAGCTGTCCTCTACTTCCTTTTCGGAGTATTCGTCATTGTCTTTTTCTGTGGATGCAAGGTAGTTGAGGTGCGTTTGTGCAATGTTTGATTGCCGGATTTTGTTCAGTAACTTGTTGTTTGCAACCCTATAAAGCCACGCAAAGGGATTCTCGGGAACTTCTCCAAACCTCCATGTATTTAGAGCTGTTTCGAAAGATTCTTGAACTGCGTCTAGTATATCCTCAATCTTATGATAGCCATACTTTTGAGATAAATAGGAAACCATCTTTCCATAATGTTCTCTGAAAAGATGGCTCGTAAGTGTTTTTATATTTTCGTCAGTGTTGTTCTTCATCAGTGTTGATGATTCTACGGATTTCTAGGGTTGCTCCACGTTTCAAATCGGGACAGCCTTTTGCCAGTTCTTTTGCTTCGTCTAAAGAGTTGGCAAGGAGGAAATAATAGCCGCTCACACACTCTTTGGTTTCAACATAAGGACCGTCTGTAGCAATACCATCTTTCAAGGTAACACCAGCAGAATCGAGGGGATTTCCATCTTTAAAGTTCCCGTTCTCGACTAGCGTTTCTACCCATTTGATGTGTTCCTGAATGTCTGCTTGCATATCTTCTACGGACAGATCTCCATAATCTGCATTTTCCCGAATTAGTAATAAAAATTCTTTCATTATTTTTTATTCTAAGTTAATAATTCTGTTATGTACTTATAAGACAATCGGGTGTTTAATTTCGGGACAAAGTATTTAGATTTTTTTCTGAGATTCCCTTTTTTATTATCTATTGTTACCGGTAGGTGTAAATATAGAATGTTTTTTAATAAAAAAAGCACCGAATTTTAAAATTCGGTGCTTTTCGTATAAATGGATATTTAAGAATATTTTGGTTTTCGTCCACTCCGTCCTTTATTCTTATCAGAGTGTTTTGGTGAATTATAATCAGAGCTTTTTCGTGTTCCGATATCTGAGCGAGTGCTGAAGTTTTTACGGCCTCTATCTCCGCCACGGTCTTTAGCGTTTCCGCCTCCTCCGCCCTGAGCTACCTCTACAGAAATACGTCGTCCGTTCTGTTCTTGTTTGCTCATGGATTTTATAACTTTTTGCGCATCTTTTTCAGGCACTTCGAAGAAAGAGAAGTTTTGCATTATGTCAATACGTCCGATATTTACCTTTTCCGGAACATAGTCGTTAACAAGTCCCATCAGCGTTGCTGGATTTACATTGTCGGTACGTCCTACATTAATAAACAAACGAGAGTACCCTCTTTCGGCAGAGCGTCCGCCGGATGAACGATCCGAGCGGTCTGAGCGATCGGAACGATCTCTGTCTTTACGTTTAGGGAATGACTTATCATCGCGAGACGAACGTTCGGATGGTGATTCTATTTCTTGTGCATCGCGGTAGTAATCGATAAGACGATTGAACTCAAGCGCTACTACACGTTTGATAATATCTTCTTTTTCTAGCCAATCGAGTTTTCTGTAAACAGAAGGAAGTATGTTTGAGATTTCATCTTCATTTACTTTTACTTTCTCTATTCTGTCTACCAGACTGAACAACTGTTTTTCGCAAATAGCTTCGCCCGAAGGTATAGCTCCCTGCTCAAACTTTTTGTTGATTATTTTCTCAATCTCTCTTACTTTTCCTTTTTCTTTTACGTGGATAATTGCGATAGAAGTACCTGTTTTTCCGGCACGACCGGTACGTCCACTTCTATGAGTATATGACTCTATATCATCCGGCAAACCATAATTGATAACGTGTGTCAAGCTATCTACATCCAGTCCTCTTGCTGCCACGTCTGTAGCTACAAGCAACTGTATGTTTTTTATGCGGAATTTTTGCATCACATAGTCACGCTGAGCTTGAGACAGATCACCGTGCAGAGAGTCTGCATTGTAACCATCTTGTATCAGCTTGTCGGCAATTTCTTGTGTCTCGCGACGGGTACGACAAAATATAATTCCGTATATATTCGGGTAATAGTCTGCTATGCGTTTTAATGCCAGATATTTATCTTTAGCATGAACAAGATAGTATACATGCTTCACGCTGTTCGAACCTTCGTTCTTTCTTCCGATAGTAATTTCTTTCGGGTTCTGCATGTATTT
The DNA here is from genome assembly GCF_001899125.1 of Dysgonomonas sp. 37-18. NCBI lineage: Bacteria > Pseudomonadati > Bacteroidota > Bacteroidia > Bacteroidales > Dysgonomonadaceae > Dysgonomonas > Dysgonomonas sp. 37-18. Next base: position 224,728 of record NZ_MKVC01000041.1, read on the forward strand.
TTTTGTGATCTTAGCTATTTCTTTAGGCATAGTAGCCGAGAATAACAGCATCAATCTCTCATCCGGCACTTTAGATAATATCTCGTCGATACTTTCCATGAATCCCATGTTAAGCATTTCGTCCGACTCATCGAGTACTACATATTTTACATTCGATAACTCTACTGTTCTACGGTTGATAAGGTCAATCAGTCGTCCCGGAGTAGCAACAATAATCTGTACGCCTCTCTTTAGTGATTTTATCTGACTCTCGATGCTTGATCCTCCATATACAGGAAGAACTCTTAGGTTATCTATATATTTTGAATAATCGGATAAGTCTCCTGCTATTTGCAGACATAGTTCACGTGTAGGACAAAGGATAAGTGCCTGAGGAACGTTCTGGTTTGTATCTATTTTTTGTAATATAGGAAGACCAAAAGCTGCGGTCTTTCCTGTTCCTGTTTGCGCGAGCGCAATTACATCATTCGTTTCGCCAAGCAAATATGGAATCACTTCTTCTTGCACAGGCATTGGGTTCTCATAACCCATTTCTTCGATTGCTTTGCGAATATTCGCGGCAACCCCTAACTCTTCAAATGTTTTCATTAAAAATTTTCAAATATCTTTTGTGGTAAAAAGCCCTTCATTTTTTTTGACTTACTCCCACCCCAAAATTATTCGACATAAGAGAGCCTGTCAAAAGGACGCGCAAAGGTAGTAATTAGTTTTCAAGTTTTTACAATAATTGTGTAATAACTTTGTTTTAACTGTCTTATAAAGGCTAGATAGTGATATAAATAGAAGGTCTAAATTCGATGTAATTTTGTAGTATAGCTCTCTTTTTATTGGTGCGGATACGCTTGTGCATAAATATTTAACAAAACTAAAGCGGTTGTCAAATTAAAGAATAAAAATGCTATTTTTGTAGCTTGATGTAAAAAACACATTTTCAGAAACTATAAAATCGCATATCTATAAAATTTGAAATAATATGAAGAAATTTTTACTTTTCTCTTTTGCTTCTTGTGTCATGCTAAGTCCAATGGCTTTGTCGGCACAGAAAAAAACTTCGGCACAAAAGCAACCTCTAAAAGCAGGTGTTGCAGCGGCCAAACCTGTTCTTAAAACAGAGATGGACTCATTGTCTTATATGTTTGGCGCCAGTCTTTACGAGCAAGGGTTGTCTATGTATCTCCGCCAACTTAGTGTGGTTGCCGATACTACAGGAGTGGAGTCTGCAATGAAGCGTGATTCTATTTTGAACGCTAATAAGATTAACAGAACTGAGTTTATTGCAGGGCTAAAAGCCGGATTGGATGCTCCTGAGGCAAAAAATGCATACAACACAGGGCTTTCGGTAGGGGGGCAAATCCTGAAACAAATGATGCCGGGACTTTTGCAGCAGATGTATGGTGAAGGGTATACAGAAAAGTTTAACAATGATGCTTTTGTGTCAGCGATGTATACTGCTATGAGTGGCGGTACTTTTGATATAGAAAATCCGGCAGAAGCATTCAACGAAAAAATGCAGGATGCTCAAGCTAAGATGCAGGCAAAACAAGAAGAGGCACAGAAAGCTCAGTATGCCGATCAGATAGCTGAGGGCGATAAGTTTATGGAAGAAAATAAGGCGAAGGATGGGGTTGTGACTTTACCTAGCGGCTTGCAATATAAGGTTATCACAAATGGTACAGGAGAAAAGCCAACAGCTACGGATCGTGTGAAAGTTCATTATCACGGTACATTGATGGATGGAACTGTGTTCGATAGTAGTGTGGAACGTGGAGAACCGACTGTTTTTGGCGTTGGTCAGGTGATAAAAGGATGGACAGAGGCTTTGGAATTGATGCCGGTGGGTTCGAAATGGATTCTGTATATCCCTTACGATCTTGCTTACGGAGGAAGAGATGCAGGCAAAATCAAACCATTCTCTAATCTTATATTTGAAGTAGAGCTTCTTGAGATAGAAAAATAATTTCTGAGAAATTAAGATATAGAAGGTCGCTTTGTTTAGAAGGCGACCTTTTTACATCCTATTCTTTTTGATGTATTTAAAGAACTCTCAGACTCAAAATATTGTTTAATCTATTATAAGTATTAATGATAATAACGAAACAAAACTATTAAAGATGAAAAAACTGATTTCGTTTTTGATTATATCTGTTGTATTCATCTCTTGTGGGATGTTTAAGACTCTTGATTTAAGTAAATTGAGAACGGGTATGACAAAAGAGCAGGTGGTGCAAGCTGTTGGTGACCCTAGCCGAATATTAGCTGTGAATAATACACAGAATGGATATCAGGAGGTTTTGGAATACAGAACTCCAAGAAATGAGGTTTATGCTTTGGAATTTATTGATGACTATCTTGTAGGATATGAATTCTTATACGAGGATGTGGAATATATAGCTCCGGCTCCTCCGATGATATTACCGGACTATGGCAGACCTATCTATATCGATCGTCCTAGTCGTCCAAGCAGACCTAGTCGCCCTAGCCGTCCTGAAACAGATCGTCCCGGAAACTCAAGCTCCGGTCGTCTTAGTCGTCCGGGAGAAGCAACTCGTCCCGGAAATTCCAGTTCGGGTAGACCTACTACGCCTAATGAGCCAACAAGGCCTGAGCGTCCATCGAACGAACGTCCATCCAATGAGCGTCCGGCAGCAAGACCAAACGAAAGCTCTCGTCCATCTACATCTAGTAGCGGAAGACCAACCAACGCAAACGATAAGAGTAGTGGAAGAAGTGCAGAGAAAAAAACAGAAGAAAGTAGCTCTTCAAGCGCAACAAGAGAAAGATAATCTAAAGATTTCAGATACAAATAAAAAGAGACTGATTCTGTATAGGAATCAGTCTCTTTTTATTTAGTGATGTTTATATTATCTTTTCTTCTTTGTGCTGTTCGATTTGTTTCTATCGTTCAGCTGTTGCTGTTGTATACGTTGAGCCTCTGCCAGACGTGCCATAAAGCCAGATTTCTTTTTCGGCTTAGCTTTATTTGCTTCCAACTTAGCTAAAACTTTTTCTTCGTTGATAATGTAACGGAAAGCAATAGTAAGCAATATTGTAATCAATAGTGAAAGGAAGTAATAGTATGTAAGTCCTGACGGATAGTCATTCAACATAAACAAGAATATAAGCGGCATCAGATACATCATCCATTTCATACCCGGCATTTGTTGTTGTCCGGTATTGGTCATCTCCATATTGAACTTTGTATAGATGATATTCGTAATGGTCATCAGAATACAGAATAGACTGATATGAGTTCCAATCAATGGGATATGATTTTTCCATTCAAAGATGGCATCATAAGTTGATAAATCGGTAGCCCACAAGAAGCTTTGCTGACGCAATTCTATCGCATTAGGGAAGAACGAGAACAAGGCGATCAATATCGGCATCTGAAGCAACATCGGTACGCAGCCACTCATCGGATTGACCCCCGCCTTGCTATAGAGAGCCATTGTAGCCTGTTGTTTTTCCATCGCTTGTTCCTGCTTCGGATACTTCTCGTTTATTTCTTCTACCTGAGGGCGTAGAACACGCATTTTGGCAGAAGACATAAATGACTTGTATGTCAGAGGGGAAATTACTAATTTAACAATGATTGTTAGTAGTAAGATTACAATACCCATAGATAGTCCGGTATTGCTCAATAAATTAAATATAGGAACTATAAAGTATTGATTAACCCAACGGAATAAAGTCCAACCCAGTGGAACCAGTTTGTCTAAATCCAGTTCTTTGTTTGCGTCTTTAACATTACTGTCATAGTTCTTCAACAAAGAGTAAGACATTGGTCCTAGGTAGTAAGAGAATCCTGCTGTGATGCTCTCTGGTGCTGCTCCGGGTTTTGCAGGTACATATAGTGTTGCTTCAAAGCTTTTCAGATACTCGCTATTTTCGTCCGTTTGCAAAACTTTCGAGTTAAGGAGAGCCGTCTCTATTTTGTCATCAGCAATTAGGATTGGAGCAAAGAACTGATTTTTGAAGGCGATCCATTTTGCAGGCTCTTTAACTTCTATTTCTTCATTTTTATCACTGCTCATTTCCTTTACATCGCCACCCACATATTTGTAAGTGAGGTGAGAATAACGCTGTTCGTTCTTCACGCTTTTCTCTTGTCTGCGCATTCTCTGTGACCACTTCATCTCGAATACATCGCTATAGGTACGGGCTAGCATCGGCTGCATGCCTACCATATTGATGTCGTATTTCATCATGTAGTCGTCATCAGCCAGTTTGTACACAAAATCGATATACTGGCTGTCTGAGTATGCATAGCGCATGATCAGCGAGTTGTCACCTTCTTTCTGTATAGGAGTAAATATCAATTTGCCTGTACTCAAAACCTTCTGTTGCTTGTTTGTTAGCAATAAGGTAAAGTCGGCATCATTGTTGAACAGGTAAAGAGAGTCGGTATTCTTCTTGTTGTCTCTGTTGTAGCTCATGTAGTCTTTGAGCTGAACACGAACCATTCGTCCTCCTTTGGTAGAAAATGTAGCTTTTAGTTTGCTGTTTTCAAGGGTTATGAATTGTTCCGTTTTTTGTTCTGCTGATGGAAGCGAGTCTGTAACTGCTACAGTAGAGTCGCTTTGCTGAGCGGAAGCACTGAAGAAATCGTCGATCTTCTCGGTCTTTTTTTCAACTACAGAGGTGTCTATTTTATTTTCTTGCTCACGTTGCAGAGTTTGAGCATATTCGATAGAATCTTTTATGCGCTGTTGCTTCTGGCGTTCGATGTCTTCCGACGAAGGCCTACTCAATAATGTGAATCCAATAATTACGGCTGCGATCAGGATAAACCCGGTAATCGTATTCTTGTCCATTTATAATTATATGTTTTATTCCTTTCTTATTTTTTTTCTTTATTATCTACAACGGCTTTTATAAAGCTTAAAAACAATGGATTGGGTGAAACAACTGTGCTATTATATTCCGGATGGAATTGTACGCCTAAGTACCATTTTTTCCCGGGAACTTCTACCACTTCCACAAGATCCATTTCCGGATTGATTCCTGTGCACTTCATTCCATTTTTTTCAAAGTCTTCTCTGAAATCGTTATTGAATTCAAAGCGATGGCGATGACGTTCTTCTATCATCTTTTTGCCATAAGCTTTGTATACAAGAGAACCTTTTTCCAATTCGCATTTATATGCTCCAAGACGCATTGTGCCTCCCATATTGGTGATATTCTTTTGCTCTTCCATCAGGTCTATCACCTTAAATGGAGTATGATTATTCATCTCGGTAGAATTGGCTTCTTCAAGCCCTAATACATTACGAGCGAATTCAACAACCATACATTGCATACCCAGACAAACTCCAAATGTAGGAACGTCATGTTCGCGGGCATATTTTAATGCATGGATTTTACCTTCCATTCCTCTTTGTCCAAATCCCGGAGCAATAAGTATGCCATCCATTGATGACAGTGTTTTCTCTATATTCTCTTCGGTCAGTTTGTCAGATAGTATAAAGTGGAGGTCGAGCTTATGCTCGTTATATGTTGCTGCTTGCAGCAACGATTCGTTGATAGATTTGTATGCATCGGGTAGCTCAACATACTTACCTACCAGTCCAATTTTAATTGTACTTTTGGCATGTTTTTTCTTGCTTAAGAAGTCACGCCAAGGTTGCATTTCAGGTTTTTCTCCTATTGGCATTCCTAATTTACGAAGAACTATTTCGTCCATATTCTGTTCCTGCATCTTCAGTGGAACTTCATAAATAGTAGATACATCGACAGACTGTACCACAGCGTCTACTTCTACATTACAAAATAGAGCAACCTTACGCAATATATCTTTATTCAACGGATGTTCGGTACGCAGAACAAGCATGTCAGGCTGTACCCCTTCCGATTGTAATTGTTTTACGGAGTGCTGTGTCGGTTTTGTTTTCACCTCTTTTGCTGCTGCAATATAAGGAACATAAGTAAGGTGGACACACAGGCAGTTTTTGCCTAGTTCCCAACGCAACTGGCGTACGCTCTCTATAAAAGGAAGTGACTCTATGTCACCTACTGTACCTCCAATTTCGGTGATAACAAAATCATAGTTGTATTTTGTGCCCAACATTTTGATGTTGCGCTTAATCTCATCTGTGATATGAGGTACGATCTGAACAGTTTTACCCAGATAATCACCTTTTCTTTCTTTGTTGATCACATTCTGATAGATGCGTCCTGTGGTGATGTTGTTATCTTTATGTGTAGGCTGATTCAGAAATCTTTCATAGTGTCCCAAATCGAGATCGGCTTCATGTCCGTCAACGGTTACATAGCATTCGCCATGCTCGTAAGGGTTTAGTGTACCGGGGTCGATGTTGATGTAGGGGTCTAATTTCTGGATAGTTACTTTATAACCTCTGGCTTGTAGTAGTTTACCTAGTGAGGATGCTATAATACCTTTACCTAAGGAAGATATGACTCCTCCTGTAACAAATATATACTTCGTATTAGCCACGACTTTACGTTTTATTTTTTTAGACTCTAAAAAGAAAGGACAAAAGTAAGAAAAATATTTGGATACTCATTGCAAAATAAGAGTAGTCGAATCCTTAAAATGAAAATAATTATTAAAGAATTTATCTCTTTGGTTTTGACTTGCAGTCTATTAGGAGAGGTGAAAAATGCCTAAAGTATAAACAGGTAATATTGAATAGCTTTTTTGAGGGTATGGTTGGAATGTAAAATATCATTATTCCATACATTCCTTGTATATTTGTATAGAGTAAAAAAATGAAGAGCATGAGCCAAAAAGTATATGATTGCATTGTTGTAGGAGGGGGCATAAGTGGGGTTACTTTTGCACACTATCTGAAAAAAGAAGATAAAGCCGTATTGGTCTTGGAGAAAAATAAGAATACCGGAGGGCAATTGCAGACAGGGCATCTTTCTGCTCAACCCGACTTCTGGTACGAGCTTGGGTCTCATACCTGCTACAATTCATATACCAGCCTGTTGTCTATTGTGAAAGAAATACAAAGAACAGATATAATAGTACCTCTCGGAAAATTCAGTTATGTGCTCTATGCTTCGGGTAAGATAAAAAGTATTATGTCTGAAGTATCCAAGCTATCATGTCTACTTCACTTTCCGAAGTATTTCTTTTCAGGCAAAGCCGGGAAAACTACCCGCGAATATTTTCGTCCTATAGTAGGGGCTTCTAATTATGACCGATTGTTTACGAATGCATTCAAAGCTGTGATCTGTCAACCGGCGGATGATTATCCTGCGGAAATATTTCTTAAAAAGAGAGACAAAAGAGAAAAGGATATTTCACGACGTTTTACATTCAAAGGTGGCTTATCGTCGTTTATCAATGCAGTAGTAGAGAGCGGAGATCTTGAAGTCAATACTTTAAGTGAAGTGATTGATATAAAGAAAGAAGGCGATGTCTTTTTAGTTTCAACAGCAAACGGGCAAATCTTTTATGCACGAAATATTGCTATGGCGGCAAATCCGAAAGTGAGCTCTAGTCTGCTGAAGGATATAGAACCGGAGTTAGCCGGATTGTTATCCTCCATCCCGATATTTGCTTCCGAATCTTTGAACATTACCATAAAGAAAGATAAAATAGAGCTGAAAGAAATAGCAGGTATTATTCCTTTGTCAGACGACTTCCTTTCGGCAGTATCCAGAGATCTGATAGAGAATGGCGAGTATAGAAGCTTTACTTTTCACTTTGAGAAAGGCAAAAAATCAGAGAAAGAAAAGCTGGAGCTAATATGCAATGTATTGAATATTCAACAATCCGATATAATAGAGACTTCATTCATAGAGCATAGTTTGCCTGTAATGCGATTGGAGCATTTGCATATGGATGAGAAAGTACAGGCTATGCGAAAGAACGATCGTGTTTATCTGTTGGGCAATTATTACTACGGCTTGTCTTTGGAAGATTGTGTGAACAGGTCTAAGAATGAATTCGAGAGATTTAAGAGCAACTTGTAATTCTTTATAAATCTAAAGGGAGTGAAGAATATCCTTCTTCACTCCCTTAGAATGATATTGTATCTTATTTACTTGGTTTCAGTATATAGGTAATTTCTTTAGCTCCTGTCAACGCATCATGAGATAGAGCATATCCATTCAGTGTTTTGCCGTCAACTCTCACTTCTTTTATATAATTTGCCGCTACATCCTGAGGTTTAATCACATTGATAACAACCTTATCTGACTTATAATACTTAGGATCGAGTTTGATTGTTATTTTACTGAATGTAGGAGTCGTCAGTGTATAGTCTGGTTTTCCCGGACATTCGGGATACATGCCCATCATGCTGAATACAGCCCAACCCGATATAGTACCTGTGTCATCATTGCCCGGAAGTCCTCCCGGCGTATTCGTGAAATGCTTGGCTAGTATCTCTGTCACAAGTTTTTGTGTGCGCCATTCTTCTCCTTTTATCTGGCTAAACAGGTACGGATAGTGTATGTCAGGCTCATTTGTTACATCGAAATAACCGTTATCGAATACAGCTTGTAGCTTATCTACAAAGCTTTTCTTGCCCCCCATCAACTTGATAAGTCCTGGTATGTCGTGCGGAACAGCAAATGTATAATTCCACGCATTCCCTTCATGAAAACCTGGATTAGGCTCAAAATTCGCACCTTGTAACGGGCTGAAAGGAGTTAAGAATTCTCCGTTAGGCAATATTGGTCTGAATGTACCATATTCTTTGCTGTAGTAATGCTTATAGCCTAGCGAACGTTTATAAAACTTCTCTGCATCTTCTTTTTTGCCCAAAGAGTTTGCCAATTCGGCTAAAGTCCAGTCTGCCATATAATATTCTAAGGCATGAGAAACAGAGTTGTCATATTTTTCTCTTAATGGTACATAACCCAGTTTCATATAATCATCATTATCGGGACGGAGTAAGTTTTGAGGTCCCGGAGTTGTTGCAGACTTTATAAAAGCTTCGTATGCTGTATTGATATCAAAATCTCTTAATCCTTTCATCCATGTGTCTGTAATTACAGGGATGGCAGGGTCGCCTTCCATCGTTAGCGATTCGCGAGAGTACAATTCCCACTTTGGCATCCAGCCCGACTCTTTATACATATCTATCATGGTGCGTACCATCTGCAACTGACGATCGGGATACAAGAGAGTCATCATCTGGTGGAGATTGCGGTATGTATCCCACAAAGAATATACGGTATAGCGGTTTTCTTTCGTTGTTTTTATCTCCGAGCTTTCCATTGCCGGATATTGTCCGTTTACATCTTGTAAGATATTCGGGTGGATAAGCATGTGGTAAAGCCCTGTGTAGAATACTACCTTTTGGTCTTCCGAGCCTCCTTCTACAAGAATGCGTGACAGGTCGTCGTTCCACATTTTGCGTGCAGCAAGACGGATCGCATCGAAGTCGGGTTTTGGTTGTTCCTTCTCTAGATTCTGGCGTGCATTCTCCATGCTAACAAAAGAAACTCCCATTTGCACTTCTACTGTTTCTCCTTCTGCGCAGTCGAAAGTGAAATAAGCTCCTACATCATCGCCGGCTATTTCTTTTTCGTATTTTGTATAAATCTTATATGTTCCTGCATCTTTGTTCCAGTCTTTTTCCCAGTTTCCTCCGGGGCGTTGGAATTTCCAGTAACCTGATTTTTGTGGAGCTTTGCTTACACGCATCACAAAGTAAATAGGGAATACAGCCTGATTCTGAGTATAACAGAATGTTCCAAGTAGTTTCGTCCCTTCTATTTCCGTGTCGCTTACTTTGCGAACCATCGCACCTGTTTCGTTTGTGAGCCCTTCACCTAGATTTAGTAGGATATGATTCTGTCCTTTGGGAAATGTGAAACGGGCTATACCTACTCGAGGTGTTGTACTAACTTCGGTTTTGATATTGTACTTGGTCAGGAAATTAGTATAATATCCCGGAGTTGCTTTTTCATCTTTGTACTTACTCCCGTATTTTTTATAATCTACTTCCAGTTCGCCGCTTATCGGCATCAATAGTAGACTACTCATATCGGGGCATCCCACACCACTGAGGTTGACATGAGCATAACCGGTAAATACGCTATTGTCGTACGAATAGGGAGTAGACCACCATCCGGTGTCTTTGTCCCTTTTGTTTTCGGGAGAACCCATTACGTTGAATGGTGTTACTGACATAAATCCTTGAGGACACATCGCTCCGGGGTTCGTTGTTCCGTAGTTTGTTGTTCCTATAAATGGATTTACATAGTCGACAGGATCTGTTTGAGCAGACAGGCTGGCTGTTGCTAGTGCTATGCTTATTGTTAATAGTATTCTTTTCATTTGTTTATTTTTTGTCACACTGGGTGACAGGGTATTATCTAAAAAAGGTGACAAAAGTAACAGGTTTTCACTCATTCTTATTTGTCACCTTTTGTGTTACATTTATTATCTGATACTAGATAAATTACTATTTACTTTTTGTATTGTAACCTTCAGCTACTATGTTGTAGTTGGCGATACTTTTAGGTATATCCAATTCTACTAATCTTTTTTCTCCGCCAAGCAAGTTAATATATCCATCAGAGAAGTAAGCAGGGAGTAATATCTCTTTGGAGTTTTTGTCCACTACATTTAGTTTTACCGCAACTGCTAATGTTTTCGATGGATTTGATACCTCTACCCATGTTTTACCTTTGCTGCTGATCGTTTTGATAATTACTGTTGTTGACGGTAACGTATTTATGGCCTCGTATGATTTTTTGTCTCCATTTGTCATCCAGTAATCATTGATTGATAGCACTTTCCCTTTTGCATCTTTTAGCTCAAGGCGTGCCAGATACAACTGAGGTAAGTTATTTCCTTTTTCGGGAACAAAACATTTCGTTGCTGAGTTTGCTTTTGCGTCTAATTTTATATTCTTCTTATATAATTCTTTTCCTTGAAGATCGATGAAGCGCAGACCGGCAGTTACAGACTTGTAATCATTCAATGTTGTATTAATAATCATAACATCATTTTCTGGCAAATTCATTTGTATGTGAATAGGCTCGCATGCTTTTTTTGCACCGAAATAAGATCCCGGTGTTTCGTAATCGTAAGTATATGTTTGCCATATCATACTTGGCCATGCCGGATGGCTCATCCAAAGGATAAGTCCTGTGGTATTGTTCCACATTTTGCTGTTCCATGCTTCGAGCATATTGCGCCATGCATCGTAAGTTACAAATTGCGATTTGCGTGAAAAATCTTCCATGCTTTCTGCTTTTCCATAGCGGTCTACTGCATTGATAAAGTCTCCGAAATTCTGAGTTGTATGGTGCAGATCATGATAAGCCCATACGTCATTGATAGGCCACTGGTCTTCCGGTGCGATAAATTTACGGATTGTATTTGCCGTAGGGATTGCATAGCTACCCATCTCGGTATTGAATCCTTTCGCATTCTCTGTATAATATTTAGATGGGTCTTTGAAGTATCCCCAAGGGCCACTGGTCCCCATATTCAAGAAGCGAGATTGTCCATGATAGTGGCGGGTAGGGTCTTCTTTAGCCATCATTACAGAGATGCTCTCTTCTAATTGTTTAGGAGCAAACCCTTCGTTACGAGGACACCACACTGCTATAGATGGGTGGTTGCGGAAACGGCGAACTGCATCTGTCGCATTTTTTACAAAGAGAGGGAAGTCGCTAGGTTCTACCGTATCGTCCGTTGTAATCCAGAAGTCATTCCATACAAGCATGCCGTATTCGTCGCACAATGCGTAGAAATCCTCTTCGGTTGTTTCTCCTGTCCAGTTGCGAATAATGTTGAAGTTTGCATCTTTGTGCAGTCTGATATATGGCTCAAGACGTTCTCTTGATACACGTTTCATGCCATCGTCCATACCCCAGTTGCCACCACGGCAGAAAATTCTTACTCCGTTTACTCTTATCGCAAAAAATGGTCCTACAGGATCATCGCTCGATAGAGGTTGTAACCCGGAGGTGTCTGCATCTTTAGCAATAGTAGGCAGATTGTTGTCTTTGGTGAATGAAACACGATTAATATAGTCGAATACGGGTTTTCCTTTGTTTACTGTTTCATTTGGAGTATAAAGAACACGTTTGTTTTGGCTGTTATCGTTTACCATCAGTTCGTACGACATTTCTCTTATCCCAAATTTCAGAGATTTTGTGTCCGACACTTTATTATTTGATTGTACAGTTAATTCCAGATTATATAATTCGGGTCTTCCGTAACCGTTTGGCCACCACAGACGTGGATTTTTTATATTCAGTTCTTTAAACTGCTCCGGAGTAAATGTTATCTCTTTTTCTTCGTTTGCAGCCAATGTAAAAGGTAGCGATATGTTTATATTTTCAATTTTTGCAGTTAGCGTACCATTGACAGTTTTAGAGGTAATATTTTTTACAATATTTTTTATTGATATTTTGGCTTGTGTCGTATCAGGAAGTAAAATATCTGTGGTTACAAGAGGATCACCGATAATGATATCGCCCCCCACTTTTAGTCTTACATCTTGCCAGATGCCCGTGTTACGGTCACGTATTCCGGGAATCCAGTCCCATCCTATCGAAGAGATAAATGTAGGTCCGTCTGTACTGAGTACTCCTCCGTTTAGTCCCTGTCCGGCAATCATAGATTGTTCGTGAGGGATACCCGGATTGTGTGGAGGAAAAACATGAACAGCAAGTATGTTTTCTCCATTTTTATTTACAAGATCTGTTATATTAAACTCACCCCGGATAAAAGCACCTTTCATATCTCCCAGGCTTTTTCCGTTGAGGTATATATCCGCTTTGTAGTTGATGCCATTGAAAAGTAAGCGCAGTTGGTTGCCGTCAATATCTTTTGGTACTGTAAACTTACATCTGTACCACCAGTCGGTGCGACTTAGCGATTCAGGTATATTCATATTATTCAGCCCGAAGTAAGGGTCGGGGTACACTCCTTGATTGACAAGAGTGGTAAGCACTGTACCCGGAACAGTTGCATTATACCATCCAGAAGTGTTATATTGAGGGTCGAAAATAGATTTATTCGACGCCATTGCTGTTTTTCCGTCTGTCATTTCCCATCCGTCCGAGATAATCCATTCTCCGCTTTGTAGAGGGATAAGGGCTGTTGGTATATTCCTTTTTGCGACTCTTTCCGATGTTTGAAAGGGAGCTTTTCCTTTAGGTAATTCAGATTGGGGTTGTGGTTGCTTCAAGCCTGTCCAGAGTTGCCCCGGAATAAAATCTTGAGCGTTGATTTGTACCAATGACATTAGCATTAATATCATCAAACTTACATAGAATTTCGAATGTCTTTTATTGAACATAAGTAAGGTATTAATAGGTTATAAATTATATTTCATCATTATTTTAGAGGATAAGATCCCCCAATAAAGCAATGCAATATTTCTAGTGTGTCGGAATAATGCTATTCTAAATAATAACAATTAGAAGTGCTCTTGCCCTAGTGGACAAAGGTAATATTTTTTGGTGATGTGTAGATCAGTCATTTATATAATAATGGTAAAATGGATGGTGAGTGAAACAAAAAAGGGAGTAATTCATATTACTCCCTTGTCGAAATTATGCAATTAAGCGATTTTTATTTCTTTTTGTTTCCGTACCGTTTTTTTGTTTTTTCTTTTCACAAAAAAGATGTAGTAACCTGTGAGTGGAAGGCTTGCCCCGATGAGGGCGAATATGCAGGTGAATATTTTTGACCATATGCCCCAATAGTTTCCTACATGGAGTGAATACACCCAAGCCCATATTTTGGTAGTGCCTTCCTGATCCTTAAATAAGGTTGTAGCTGTGATCTCTCCTGTTTTTTTGTCAAACTTGTATTGGTCTGTAGCTCGTGATGTAACAGATGATTTCAGGTGAACGGCGGCAGAACCGTCTTGCACCCGTATATACTCATAATCAGGATTTGATGTCTGTAAAGAATTGAATACCGTTTGCCAATTAGCTACATTCAATTCTTTCTTTTCTTCCTGTTGTCCGCCACGACCACCTCTTCCGCCTCCATGTCCTCCGGATTCGGCGACTTCGACACCAAAGAGCCTGAACAATCCATTTCGATACCATTCGAACGACCAAACCATGCCTGTAAGTGCGCAGATAAGTAATACTAAACAAGCATATACTCCGAGTACATTGTGCATATCGTAGAAGAGGCGTTTGCGCCCTTTTCTGAATTGAATTTTGAAGCGGCTTCTATTCCATCTTTTCGGCATCCAGACAATAACCCCCGAAATAAGAATGAATACGAAAATAAGCGTAGAGATTCCTACCGTATATTTACCCCATGTGCGGCTGCCATCCATCAGCCAGCGATGTAGTACCATGATGGTATAGAAGGGGCTTTCCTGAAATTTATACATTCCCGTCACTTCTCCGGTATACTGGTTGACAAATGCGGTGATCCTGAATCCTTCGGCTAAGGTCATGCGATAAGTGCGCTTGGGGTCGTCAGATATCTGTACACTTGCTACAGAATTACTATCTAATTGAGCGTTTACTTTTGGGATGAGCTCTTCCAACGGCATAGGCTTTTCCTTTACCTCATCTACAAAGTAGTGAGAGGGATTGGATAGCTCTAATATCTCGTCCTGAAAAACAAGAATCGCTCCTGTAAGGCAAACAATTGTAATTATAATTCCTACAGGAAGGGAAAGCCATTTATGGAGTTTTTTTAAGAATGGTCTCATATACTATTATTAAGCGTTTATAAAGAAAAATTCCGGTGAGTTAGCACTGCTAAGACACCGGAATCAAACTATCATCAAAGTTAAGTAATTCTTTAAACTATCATCATTACAAAGGTCGGTGTTTTAATACTATCTTACAATCACAATAAATGATGATATTTGTGTCGTTCAATCACAATAAATAGTGATTAAAAGCGATAAGATACTACTCCGGCAAAATTGCGAGGGTCGATCTGGTTGATGTAGCCTCCACGGAAATATGAATTGTATCCAAGCTCGTCAAATATATTATTGAAGAACACACGTGCCGTCACTTTCTTGTATGTATATGCTACCTGTGCATTTACTGTTGTATAGGCAGGCATATCAAATGGTTTTACACCAATCGGAGAGCCATGTCCATCAGGAGCAAGACTGTATTCATTAACAGGGCGTTTTCCTACATAGTATGTACCTACTCCGATGGATAAACCTTTAACTGCTCCTCTGTCAACTGTATAGTATATCCATCCGTTAGCTGTATGCTTTGGTGCATTCATCGGAGCTGACCCGTTTACATATGAAGGGCTGTCTGTATATCTGGCATTCAGGTAAGCATATCCTAGCATTATTTGCAGGTTGTTTAATATTCGTCCGTTTAGTTCCACTTCTATACCGTCTCTTTTCAATGTCCCTGCTTTATAGTAATAGTTGGTTGGGGTATTCGTACCTTCTATATATGCAGCATTGGTCAGGTTTTCTGTTTTGATGTTGAAATATGTAAAATTGAAGCGCAGCCTGTTGTCTAGCCAATCCGATTTGAATCCTACTTCCCATTGTTTTGTTGTCGATGGACCGGCCTGCGTTACGCTGTCGGTTAGGATTTGCGCTGCAGATCTCAGGCTGGTGCTGGTGGTATAAGATCCGAATATATTTACATTCTTGATAGGGGTAACCATCAAACCTAACATCGGATTCCATGCGTCGCCTGTTGTTGTTCCTGCAGTAGCGTTGATCGTAGAGATAGAACTGTAACGAAGACCAAGTATAACTTTGAGGTATTCATTTATTGTCATCACCTCCTGCGCCATGATTCCGTACGTTGTATATTTAGCCTGTACGGGATCACCGGCTCCTTTCAATGCCAATTTTGAAGGAACATCATTTAGAATTTTATTAGCCAATACGTCAATCGTATCTACGACCATTGAGCCCAGATTTGTTGTAGTGGCATCCGCAATTCTGTAGTCGAAGCCGACCTGGAATGTATGTTTTATCGAACCTGTGTATACATCCTTTCCAACAAAATCTAATTGGAATGTTGAGTTTTTATCATCACGCAAATTACGTGAAATAGCGCGTTGTTTGATATTGTAATCTGTAGGGCGGCTTTTAAGGGCGCTTAATCCGGTGGATGTGTTATCCACATTATAAGACGAATTGAAATAAGCAGCTCTTAAACTGATTTTATCAGCTAGTTGACGATTGATACGCGCAGCATAACTTAAAGTTTTGCTGTTGGTGTTATCTTCTCTAAATCCTAAAAACTTACTGTAAGGCATGTCATACAGAGCTTCTTTGTCGGCTCCTGCGAGATTTACTGTACTTGTTACCGGAGTTCTGTTTTCATTCATATAATCCAGTTCCAATGTTACAGTTGTTTTGTCATCCGGCCTCCATTCTAACGATGGATTAATATATACTTTATTTGAAGATACTATTGCTCTGTAATTATCAGCACGCTCATAAGCTCCGTTCAGACGGAAAGCGATTGTGTTTTTACTATCTAGAACAGTTTGTACATCGAATGTAGGACGAACCTGTCCCCAGCTGCCTACACGTACTCCAACTTCACCTCCATTTACAAATTTAGGCGTTTTAGTAACTACGTTTATTACACCTCCGGCATTACCTAAGTCAGTTATAACACCTTGAGTGATAGCCGCAGACCCTTTTATCACTTGTATGCTCTCCACACCCATCATATCAGTCTGTATCGAAGCAGTTTGGAACTGAGAGTCTGTTCTTACACCGTTCTTCAGAACCGGAATTCCGCGAAACCCGCGAAGTGACATACTTTCTTTTACACCACCATAAGAACCAAATAGTGTTACACCCGGCACATTTCTTACTGCATCTGTAATGGTAAGGGCTCCTTGTTCAGCAATTACCTTATCGGAAATTACAGATATACTTTGTATCTG
Source organism: Dysgonomonas sp. 37-18 (assembly GCF_001899125.1). Lineage (NCBI taxonomy): Bacteria > Pseudomonadati > Bacteroidota > Bacteroidia > Bacteroidales > Dysgonomonadaceae > Dysgonomonas > Dysgonomonas sp. 37-18. The sequence continues at coordinate 241,538 of NZ_MKVC01000041.1, forward strand.
TTCGCTAGGGCGCAATGGCATACGTGTGATAGCATCCAACTTTTCGGGTTGCTTGTATCGTTCGCCGAATACTTCAATCTCGCTTAGGTTTGCATTCGAAATCATATCAAACTGGATATGAAATTCTTCATTATTTTTTAGGTCTACTTTCTTTTCATTGTTATTGTATCCTACAAAGCTTACTACCAGAGTAAGTTCTCTTTTAGGGAGGTTTGTAAATCTAAATTTTCCTGATTCGTCAGTAGATACGCCTTTTTGTAATTCTTTGATCGCTACAGTAGCAGATGCTATAGGATCTCCATTTTCGTCGAGTACCCTTCCTTTTATAACTTGAGCACTAGCAATTGTAATGCCTATGATTAGAAAAAGAAATAGAGTAATGATCTTCTTCATAGTTGATATATATATAGTTTATACGTTAATAGATAAAATTATTCGACGGCAAAGGTCTTTATAATTGTACTCTCGCACAATCACAATATATAATGAAATTTTAACCTGTATATAGCAATAAATAGGGATTGAAGGCTTCGGAGCTAGTTAGCGGAGCCTACGCTGTAGATACTTATTTTACTATTTGTGCATTTCAAGATCTCTTTAGCACATGATTCTAGGGTAGAGCCTGTTGTAATAATATCATCCACTAATAGGATGTGTTTGTTGGCGAAGGTTTCCGGGGTTACCACGTGGAAGATGTCTTCTACATTCTTCCAGCGGTCGAAGCGGGCATTCTTTGTTTGTGAAGGATTATTTACTTTTCGTAGCAGGGTATCACCATTAATAGGTATTCCGGTTATGTGTGAAATCCCTTTGCATATTTCAAGCGACTGATTGTATCCTCTTTCTTTTTGACGTTTTGGATGAAGTGGAACAGGCACCAGCATGTCGATAGAAGAAATGAAATCGCTGTTTTTTATATTTTCTCCACATAGTTCACCAATAAATGTGCCGATGTGAGGGTTTCGATTGTATTTCAATTCATGAATAATATGCTGTATGCTGCCTCCTTTTACAAAATAGGCAAAAGCGGCAATATGTTGGAAGGGAAAGCGTCCGGCGAAAAACTGTTCCAGACGGTTGTCGGGTTGCAGGTGGAAATTCGTTTTGGGTATGAGCAGCAGGCAGTCGGTACAGATGTGCTGCTCTCCTTCGCTCAATCGTTTTTTGCAGACAACACAGAGGCTCGGGAAAAAAAGATCGAGAAAATTATGAAAAATTGTCTTCATAAGTACCGCCTAAGATTTTATCTACACATTTAATACACAAATCCATTGAGAAGCCTCGCCCTAAAGCAAAGCGTATTAGCTTGGTTTTCTTATCATAGTCATTCTTTGCCTTTACTGATTTCTCTTTTATCGAGAGGATGTGTATCAGTTGTTTTTCGAATTCATCTCCTGCAAGGTCTTCCAAAATCGGATTATAGATAGATTCTGGAATGTTAAGTTTTCTGAGTTCGAAAATGATTTTGGTCTTTCCCCATTTGTTGAACTTTAATTTATCGTTGATAAAGCTTCTTGCAAAACGTGTGTTGTCAAGGTATTTCTCTTTCCTTAGCCTGTCTATAATTCGTTCTATAGCATCGGGAGGTAATTCCCATGCAAGTAGTTTTTTGCGTACGGAAAATTCAGATCGTTCGGCTCTGGAACAATAGGCTGCGACACGGTTGAGTGCTTGTGGTTCGGATAACTTCAATTTTTCTTACTTTTAGAATAACACTCAAAAGTAGGAAAAATATTATCCTGAATGTAGTAAAGTCTTTTGTTTTGGTAAAATCTAGCACATTATCTGTCTATCTCTGCTCTTACCATTCTATCGTTTTTGTTTAAATCCTGAAATAGTGAAACGTTTATAAAGCCTTTTTTTTTGACTAATTCTACTGTAGACTCTCCTTTAGCTTGATTTATTTCGAAGTATAATTTACCATTTGGCTCGAGTAGATCTAAGGCAATATCGGCAATCCGGTCATAAAACAAAAGTCCGTTATTGTCGGGTACGAACAATGCAGTATGTGGTTCATAATCGAGGACATTCTGATCCATTCCGGATTTTTCTTTTTCCAAGATATAAGGAGGATTGCTGACTACGATATCAAATTTAGTGTCTGTAGGATAACTTTTTAAAACATCCACATTTCTGAAAGTTATATCCACAGCATTTGATTCTGCGTTTAGAGTAGCGATCTTTAATGCCTCTTCTGAAATATCCCACCCTTCGATATATGCCTCTTCTAAATGTTTTGCTAATGCTATTGCAATAGCTCCGCTACCGGTGCCAATATCGAGTACTTTTAGTCCTGACTTTTTGTTTTCGTTCAAAATCATTTCCACAAGCTCTTCCGTTTCGGGGCGGGGTATCAATACATCCTTTGTTACATGGAATGGAAGTCCGAAAAATTCGGTTTCACCAATAATATACTGTATTGGTTCCGAGTTTTTTAAACGATATAGTATAGAATGCAGTAAGTAGGTTTGTTCTTCCGTCAACTTTGTGTCTGATATCACAGCCTGAGGATACGAACGCTTGGTTATATGTTCTATTATAATACGTATAAATCCCGAAATTTCACTTTCGGGATAATACGCTTTTAGATATTCTTTTATATAAGAAATTGTTTTTTGCATCAGGCTGTACTATTTTCTTTTCTTCCTTATTCCATTTCTTCGTCGTACTTCTGAAAGAGGAAATCGTTGTAAGGGTAGCGTTCTATATGGATTGCTTTTATTCTCTCATACAACTTCTGTTTCAACTCCTCTATATTCAATTTCTCTGTAGCCGAAATAAAAATACAATCGTTGTGCATTTTGTTCATCCACGAGTTTTTGAGTTCCTCCAAAGAAATGTTTTCCTTTGTTTTAGGAGTCAAGTCATCTTCATCTTTGGGTTTATAAGAAAAAGAGTCCACTTTATTAAAAATCAATATAGTTGGTTTTTCCTCTTTGTCTATCTCTAGTAATGTTTTATTTACTACCTCTATTTGTTCTTCGAAGTTCGGATGAGAGATATCCACTACATGTAATAACAGGTCGGCCTCTCTTACTTCGTCTAATGTAGACTTAAATGATTCGACCAGATGAGTAGGCAATTTGCGGATAAAACCTACAGTATCGGATAACAAGAATGGGAGGTTGTCGATGATAACCTTTCTTACTGTCGTATCCAGTGTTGCAAAAAGTTTGTTTTCCGCAAAAACTTCCGATTTGCTTAGCTGCGTCATAAGGGTTGATTTTCCCACATTGGTATATCCTACTAAGGCAGCACGTACCATTTTTCCTCTGTTTTTTCTCTGAGAAGCCATTTGTTTGTCAATACCTTTCAGCTCTTCTTTTAGGAATGCTATCTTGGTAAGAATGATACGGCGGTCGGTCTCCAACTGAGTTTCCCCCACACCACGCATCATTACACCTCCCCCTCGCTGACGGTCTAAGTGAGTCCATAAACGGGTCAAACGTGGAAGCAGATATTGATATTGTGCCAGTTCTACCTGTGTCTTGGCATAAGCAGTTTGGGCACGCATGGCAAATATATCGAGGATGAGGCTTGTACGGTCAAGAATTTTCACTTGCAATTCCTTCTCTATATTCCTTATCTGCTTGGGAGAAAGTTCATCATCGAAAATGACTAGACCGATCTCATTATCTTCCATATATTGCTTTATTTCCTGTAATTTCCCTGTCCCTACGAAGGTAACGGGATTTGCCTTTTCAAGCTTTTGTGTGAATTTTTTTACAGGAACGATACTCGCCGTTTCGGCAAGGAATGCAAGCTCATCGAGGTACTCTTTTACTTGTTCTTCTGTTTGGTATTGAGTGATAAGCCCTACTAGAACTGCTTGTTCGTTTTTTGATTCTGATATAATAAAGTCTTTCATATAATCTTTTAATCTCTAAAGATTTTAAATCCTATTTGTACTCTAACTCCAAAGTTCCACCTTTGAGAATGTCATTGTGGTTTATTCTGAAATCGGAGATAATTTTTCCGTTATACTTCACCTGTCTGATTATAGCATCGGGTGATTTACGGTTCTTAGTTGTAATGTTTAATTTTTTTCCGTTATCCAACTGTATGGTAATATTATCATAAAGCGGAGAAACGATCTCGTACCACGGTTCGCCTACTACCAGAGGATATAGTCCTATTGTAGAGAATACATACCATGCACTCATTGTGCCATCGTCTTCGTCCATTTCAGGCATGTATCCTTTCGGTTCTGTCTTAAAAGGCTTGCCATGATAAGGTGTCGGATATTCGGCATTCCCTCCATACAAGTGGTTTAAATCTTCTTTTATGATGCGTCTTACATTCGCCTGAGCTTTATCGTATTGTTGCAAGCGATTGAAAATGTACGGAGCATGTATTCCCGGTTCGTTTCCTTGATTAAACAGATTGTTGTCAAAGAAATAGGAGAGCTGCTTCGCTAAGATGTCTTGTCCTCCTGCACTGTCAGCCATTTCGTTCAGATATTGAGGCAAAGCCCAGCGATATTGCCAGCGTGTACCTTGATAAAGTCCGCTGCCTCGCATCTTTGTAAAAGAATCGTCAATGTTATTAAAATCTGTATTCCATGTTTTTATAAATGTGCTTTTTGCTTTGTCGCTATAGTAATTAGCGTCATCCGCTTTGTTTAATATCTCCGCTATCTGAGCCATAGCCCACCAGTCGATACAGCTCTCCAGTGTCTGATCGGGACGATTGGTAGGGAGATTGTCCATTTCCTTTTTTATTCCATCGTAAGCTTCAGCTAAATTGATATTGGTAATTCCTTTCTTATACGCATCCAGTAACACAACTTGTGAATGCTCGGTACGCACTGTTGGGGTTGATTCGAAGTCTGTAGCCCAATCTTTTTTGCCGTATATATACAGATTACACAAAGAGTTTGCAATATCTCTCATCGATTTCGAATCGAGTAGGGTGATTAACGGAAACTTGGTGCGATATGTATCCCACATAGACCAGCAACTGTAGTATGTATAATCCTTTTTTTGCTGTACTTCTCCATTTGTAGCCAAATACTTTCCATCGATCGAGGTCGTATTTGCCGGACTAAGAAATACTCTGTACAGAGAGGTGTAGAATAGTTTCTTTTCGTCTTCGCCAGCTCCTTTTATTTCTATTCGCGATAGGATGTTTTCCCATGTATCAGCGGCTTGTGATTTTATTTGTTCAAAAGTAAGGTTTTTTATCCCTTCATTTTCTAAGCGAGCTGTTTCTGTGCTAATCGGAGAAAGAGCAACTCTTACTTCTATCGGTTGATTATCAGTGCCCTCAAACGCCAGCTCTATATCTTGTTCATGCTTTACATTTACTGTAAAGGATTTACTTATACTTATGTTGAAGTATAGTTTGTAAGCACCATGATCGCATGTATTGCCTGCATGTATATATCCTTGTATTTCCCTGTCTGAAATAATCTCATAATCACAGTCCAGTACTCTGGTGAAAGATGAAGCGAAGTTTATCGACATCTTTTGCGCTTCCCCTTTTGGGTAGTGATAACGTTCTATAGCTACATTGTGAGTTGCTGTCAATTCTGCTTTTATTCCATTGGTAAGAGTGGTGGTATAGTAACCCGGAGTAGCCGACTCTAGTTCTTTATTCATACTCATGCTAACGTCTTTCGCTACAGGTTTGATGCTTAAATTGCCTCCTGCGCCACTACATCCGATACCAGATATACGATTGACCGAGAACCCGGAAATCTTACTTGCATCATAATCGTATCCGACATGAGTTCTGGGATCAGAATCGGGACAAACTCTCGCCATACCGTACGGAACACATGCGGCAGGATCTACCTGTCCGTTATCTCCGGCTGTACCCATAAAGAGATAAACATATTCGTTCTTTGACTTTCCTTGTTGAGCAAAGAGATTATTTGTATTTATTAGTATCGAGCAGAATAGAATAATCAGAATGAGCGATGGTTTATAGAATCTCATAATTAAAGTTTTTCGCACAGAATTTGGTATAATGGGCTAAAGGTAAGAATAATCTGCAAGAGGTAGCAGTGCATAGATATTAAAAAAGAGCCTGCATTGTAGGCAGACTCTTCTGTATCTTTTTCGTACTTTGTTGTAGGATAAAGAATTAAGCTTTGTTCGATACAACTCTTTTTTCTTTGATTCTAGCTTTCTTACCTGTAAGACTACGAAGGTAATACAATTTAGCACGACGAACTTTACCCACTTTGTTTACAGTGATACTGTCAATAAATGGTGATTCGATAGGGAAAATTCTTTCTACACCGATGTTGTCAGACATTTTACGAACAGTGAAACGTTTTTTTGTTCCGTGTCCTGCAATTTTAATAACCACACCGCGGTACTGCTGAACACGTTCCTTGTTACCTTCTTTGATACGGTAAGCAATTGTCACTGTGTCACCACTTTTGAATTTAGGAAACTCTTTTCCTGTAGCAAATGCTTCTTCTGCAACTTTAATTAAGTCCATGATTATATATGGTTTTGTTGTTAATATACGCAATATACACGAGCACCTCCCGTCAGAGATTACGCAAAGCGGATGCAAAGATAACGATATTTCCGAAAATTGCAATACCTTAACCTCTATTTTTGAAACTATTAGGATGGGTGTCAGAAGGTGTATTCCATTCCTATTCCGTAGCAGTTATCTCCTATATTTGGAGCTATTGCCAGAGTATGTTTCGAATTTAAGTGGTTCGGGTATAAAATTTTATTGATTGTTGGCAATAAAAGATAACTGGCTTCGACACTGAATATGCCTATACCGGCTCCCATTAAAACATCACTTACCCAATGCCTTTTGTTAAGTACACGCAATACACCTGTTGCGGAAGAGGCTATATATCCGCTAAAAGCTATGTAGGGTGATTTGCCTATATACTCACGGAACAGTATGTGTGCACCGACAAAACTTGTAGCCGTATGACCCGACGGAAATGAATTGCGTGTCGACCCGTCAGGCCTAAGTACTCCGGTGCTGTTTTTTAGAATGTTCACAGTTCCCGCTATCAGAAGGTGAGACATAGCCATTATGATCGTTACATCTTTCAGATCGTGATTCCCTTTAATTCCCGCAAGATTTAGTGCATATACAGAAACGGCAGGAGCAAACTGTAGATAATCATCATATATCATCTTATTCTTAAAGTGCTCGCCTACCTCATTGTTTGTGCTTTTGTCCAGATCTTTAAGCATATGATTCTCGTGTGCCATGATGCCGTAAGCGATCAATAGAGTAGGCGCTATTAATCTGGGATACGTTGAGTTAAAGCTTATTTGTTCAATATTTAATTCTGGGATTTTATTTTCCCATTTGTCGGAGTCGATATTTAAAGGAACCTGAGGTGATGCAGATAAATCTATTTTAGGAAATAATGTCTTGTCGGGCAAAGAGCTGCTTTGTAATAATTTTGGTTTGGATGTAATTAACGGCTTATATTCTTGGGCATACAAATATATAATGCCTGTCTGCGTGAATAGTATAATGATAAAAAGACTTACTTTTCTAAGCGCATTCATATATGTCAAATTTGATAGTTTATTGATGATAAATATATAACGAAGAAGTTTTTATTTCGTTATTTATTGGATATATTTTAAGGTTAAATAATCATAACACAAGGTATTATATCTTTGTTAATCTATGTTTAATTAAAGCTTCTTATTGGTTTTATAAGGCTTATTCGTTATACTTTTGTATGTATACAGGAGAAAAAGACTTTTAATTTATTATCAAGCATAAGATGAAAATAAAATATATAGCAGCTGCAACTGCATTTTTTGCAACGATATGCCTCAATGTTGCTGCTTTGGGAAGTAAAACAACGACTCTCTACGATACGGTCGATAAAGAAAAAATGGGACATTGGGTCGACTCGGTTTATAATCAAATGTCGCTGGATGAGCGTATTGGTCAGCTTTTTATGCCTATTGTCAGCGGAGATAATACAGAGTCGAATAAAAATACAATAAAAAACCTGATAACGAGCCAGTATGTCGGCGGGCTTTTGTTCTCTAAAGGCTCTCCTCAAAATCAAGCAGAACTCACCAATTATGCGCAACAGGTGGCTAAAACTCCTTTGATGATCTCGCTCGATGGCGAGTGGGGCTTATCGATGAGGTTGGATAATACGACACAGTTTCCTCGCAATATGATGTTGGGTGCAATTCAAAATGATTCCCTGTTATATTATTATGGTCTCGAAGTTGCCCGACAGTGCCGACAGATAGGTGTGCAGGTTAATTTTGCTCCGGCACTTGATGTTAATAGTAATCCAAATAACCCTGTGATAGGTAACCGTTCGTTCGGTGAAGACCCCGACCGTGTGGCCCAACTTGGTATTATGTATTCGAAAGGCTTGGAAGCAGGCGGTGTGATGGCCGTAGCGAAACATTTTCCGGGACATGGCGATACATCCACTGACTCTCATAAAACTTTGCCTACCATTACGCATGACAAAGAGAGGCTTGATGATTTTGAGATAAAACCTTTCAGAAAATACATTGATGCAGGTTTGTCGGGAATGATGATCGGGCATTTAAATATTCCTGCTCTCGATCCTAAAAGACAACCCAGCTCTCTGTCTGAACCTATCACTACGAAGCTGTTGCAAAACGATCTTGGCTTTTCGGGATTGATCTTTACAGATGGTTTACAGATGAAAGGGGTTTCGGGAGAAGATAACTATTGTGTGAGGGCTTTGTTAGCGGGCAATGATGTTCTTCTCGGACCGGTTAATACAGCAAAAGAATTCAATGCGGTAAAGAAAGCGATAGCAGATACCTTACTCACGGAATCGCAAATAGAGGTTAAGTGTAAGAAGGTATTGGCATATAAATATATCCTGGGTTTGAATCATGTCACGACTATAGAAGCTTCAGGTCTTATTCAAAGCCTGAATAATGCGAATGCCGAGTGGATAAACCGAAACCTGCATAGGGATGCGATGACATTGATAAAAGATGATGATAAAATTGTCCCGCTAAAGGAGCTTGATAAGAGAAAAATTGCAGCGATATCGATAGGTGCCTCAGTGGACAATACATTTCATAGTATTTTGAAAATGTATGGAGATGTTACCTGCTTCAATGTCTCTGATAGTGATGCCCTTTTACAACTCAAAAAAGTACTTGAGCCATATAATACAATAATAGTATCGGTGCACACTACAAGAACAAATTTTAGTACCGCTATACAAAATGTGATGCAAGGAAAAGAAACTGTACTAGTCTTTTTCCTTAATCCTTATCGGGTAGCGGCTTATGCATCAGCTGTCAAAAATGCCGATGGGGTTTTGCTGGCTTATGAAGATACTGATCTGTCTCAGAATTATGCGGCTCAAGCTATATTTGGAGGCAATGCTATTACAGGAAAAGCTCCTGTGACAGTAAAAGGAGTGTTTAAGGAAGGAAAAGGCATTAATACTAAAAAGATAAGACTAAGTTATAATGTGCCCGAAGATGTAGGCATAGCAACAAGCCGACTGGATGGTATAGAGACTATTGTACAGGAAGGCATAAAAGCACAGGCTTTTCCCGGATGTCAGATATTGATAGCTAAAGATGGAGAAGTTATTTATAATAAGTCATTCGGCTCATTCGAATATGATGGCAAGCAGAAGGTAACGAATACCGACTTGTACGATCTTGCCTCAATGACGAAGGCTACAGCTACCGTTCCTGCTGTGATGAAGTTGTATGACGATGCCAAATTGAAACTCAATACACCTATTAGCAACTACGTATCTGCACTGAAAGGTACGGACAAATCGGATATAACAGTTAGGGATGCTCTCTTGCACGAAAGCCGACTTCCGGCCTTTATCCCTTACTATATGAATGCGATAGACGAGGATAGTTATGAAGGTAAATTGTTCAATCGTACACAGACTTCTCTTTATTCTGCTCAGTTTGATGCGAATACATGGGCTCGTACAGATTATAAATTTAAACCTTCGATGGTGTCTCAAACCCCTAAAGCGGGTTTCTTGCCTTTAGCTGAGGGACTTTACATCAACGAAACTTATTCAGATACTATTATCTCTGAAATAGCGAAGTCGAAATTGTCTAAAAGGAAACAATATGTGTATAGTTGTCTCAATTTCATGCTACTGAAAGAAGTTGTAGAAAAAATATCGAAAGAGGATTTGAATACATTTGTAGAGGAAAACTTTTTCAGCAAGCTGGGTGCTACAACAACGACTTACAATCCGTTGACAAAATTCGATAAGCAAAGGATTGTTCCTACCGAGAAAGATGACTTTCTACGCAAACAACTCTTGCAAGGCTATGTACATGACGAAGGTGCAGCTTTTATGGGTGGAATATCGGGTAATGCAGGCTTATTTTCGGATGCGAATGATATTGCCAAACTGTATCAAATGTGGCTGAATATGGGTACGTATGGCGGTGAGGAGTATTTGTCGCCAAAAACTTGTCAACTGTTTCTTCAAGCAAAGAGCGGAATTTCACGCCGTGGGCTCGGATTTGATAAGCCGGAAACAACCACCGGCAAATCGAGTCCGACAGCATTAAGCGCCCCTGCCGGCACATACGGACATACAGGTTTTACAGGAACTTGCTTTTGGGTCGATCCCGATAATAATTTAATTTATATATTTTTGTCGAACAGAGTGAACGATAAGCGAACTCATAATGCGATATCTACTTTAAATATACGTACACGTATTCAGGAGGAGATATATTCGGCGATGAAAAAAGGAACTGTATCACAAGAAACAAATATAACTAATACTAATACCAATGACAAACAAAAGACTGACGCTGAATGACGAATTGAAACCATTTTTTAGTACCGAAAACCAACTAATATGGGATTTGATAATAGAAAACAAAACCGAAGAATTGCAACCGGTATTATCGGAAGAAGATGAGTTTATAAATAAAATACTTGCCGAACTTTTTACAGAGGGTAAGAGCGATACACTAGATGTATACGATTTTGTAACGATCAAAGAGCCTAATAGCAGTTTATTCAGAGATTTGGTTCGTTTCATTTTTGCATCAGATATCAATGGAAATTATGATGAAATAAAAGAATCGATCTTGAATAAGATTTTCGATTTTACACCCGATATGATTGAGCAGTTGCAAAAGGAGACTCAAGGATATCCTATGAGGCCTGTTTCCGAAGTTGTAATCAAAGAAGCTTCATCGATTCGCATGTCATTGAATACATTGGCTTATTATTTTCGCGAAAAGGAAGATGTTGAAGGACTACATTTCGCTACGGTTATGAGAACCAAGCTTACGCTGTCTATCATGAGTAACTATAAAAATATAGTGGGGCATGATATGATAGAAGCTGCTAAAATAAAGGAACGGGTGGGCGAGACTGAAGCCGCTCTTGTTTTTTATAATGCTGCCCGTGAGAACCTGAAAAATGAACTGCATTGGTTTGTTGAAAGTCCTGAGATGGGAGCTAGCGAAGATGATGTGATCATGCTGCAATCTCTTAAAGAAGCATATCAGTCTATCGACAGATTAAAGAATACAGCGGAGTTTGTACAAACATGTGAAATTATCGACGAAATATTGAGCAGAGAATATGTTGAGTATGACTTCGATGAAGAGGATGAGGAAGATTAAAATTAAAATATATATATTTCTATATTGCTGTCTTTTGTCGTTGCCTTGTGTTTTATTTGCTCAGCAGCAAAAGACAGCATTTATTAGTCTCGAAGAATATCTGCAAACGCAGAAGCTGGTAAATGTCAATGCTCTGGATAGCAGTATTCGTGTAGATTTGAAGTATGCAACAACAGATAACTTTACAAAAACAATTCTTTACGATTCGTTGACAAATATATATCTGCATCCTTTTGCTGCAAAAAAGTTGGTAGCAGCACAAAAATATTTGAAGACTCTCCACCCTGATTATAGTTTATTGGTTTATGATGCCGTACGTCCTTTAAGTGTGCAGCGTAAGATGTATCGGGTGGTGCAGAATACCAAATATGCGGCTTATGTCGCAAAGCCTTCACGCACAGGTCTTCATAATTATGGAATGGCAGTAGATCTTACTATATGTAACAAAAAAGGTGTACCTTTGGATATGGGTACTCCCTTCGATTTTTTTGGTGGTGCTGCCGGTATCAATAAGGAGGCTGAATTGGTGCAACGAGGGGTTCTTTCAAAACAGCAAGTCGCAAATCGTGAATTATTGCGCAAAGTGATGAGGCATGCCGGTTTTTTGACTATACGTGGCGAATGGTGGCACTTCAATGCACTACACCTTATAGAAGCCCGCAAGTTGTATAAGGTTATTGAATAACTACTTTTCTTTTTCTTTCGAAGGATATTTTGTAACTCTAAAATAATAAGCACATGAAAAGGATTTACACAGTTTTACTTGTATTATTTGTTTTGAGTATGTGCGCACAGAACGTTAACGCACAATTTGTGGTAGCGCAAGACACTGTTCGCGGACGAATTGACTTTTGTCCTCGTCTTGGAGATTTGCATAACGCTGTAGAGATTCCTAACGATTCTGTTTTTTATATGCTGCCTATAGATCAGAGTACAGATCCGTGGCGTCAGGTCTATCGTTATATGCCTGATAGAAGCGTGAGTGGCGGATATATACATGGAAGGAAACTGATGCGGGTGGATGATTATGATATAGTAGAAGTAGAGCGTCTGTCGGCTCATGGTAGCATATCTTTCAAGAATGCAGATGTACGAGTCGTTGTTTCCGTTGCGCCGATTAGTCCCAAAGATACATCAGTGAAAAAAGGCGCTGACGGTACGTACATGGTAAACGGTAAAAAGGCTTACGGTGTCTCAAAGTGGTCGTCTCCTCAGTTGCATTATAAATCTATTACGGTATCTATAAAAGGGCGGAATATTCCTGTTCCTCAGAAGATATTCGAGCATTTGCTCGAACCCGATATTGAAGATATGGTTGTGTATTATAATCCTCGCAAACAAATCGTTTATATGCAAGTCAACAATGGTGGCACATCGGCTTCTTATACCGCATTACTTACTGTTTCGATTCGGGGAGCTCTAAGTCCGTATATATTTTATCCATCTATGAATAGGTAAGAGCAGATTGATAGTCTTTTTATCCTTCTCTCCAATTTGAAAGATTTGAGTATACAGATAATTTCTTTTTTAAGAATTTATCTTATAACAAAAGGTCTTTGAAATGATTGTATGTCGATTTTGTAGTGTGCAGCAAAAAGTGACACAGCAAAAGAGTGCGAAACCTGTTACTTTTGTTACTTTTTAACAATTAAACAAAAGGGTAATTGGATTGAGGGTGCTGATTGAGAAGGCATTTACTTCTTTAATATTCCTGTTTGTTGAAAGATAGATAAGGTGATATATAGCAATATTCCTGCTGCTATTCCTAGCACTCCGATTGTTATTGTGGCTACGATAATGAATGCTGCAAGAAAATAACGATACTCGTTTCCTTTAAACTTGATATTTTTTATCTTCAACGAGAACATTGGAATTTCCGACACCATGAGTAATGAGAATACTACAATGGCAACCAGAAAAGTATATATCAATGATGGAGTAATCATCGGAACTTTGTATGCAAGACCATAACAGAAGCTAACCCAAAACATAGCATTAGCCGGAGTGTTTAGCCCGATAAAAGACTCGCTCTGTCTTTCGTCTACATTGAACTTTGCTAACCGTAAAGCTGAGAATATAGCGAGTAAGAATGCTATATATGGCAGATATTCTACTATGATCGGATTCTGTGATATGCGTATTGTGTTGTCTGACAGGAAGCGGAAGGCGGCAATGCTGGGGGCCAACCCGAAACTAACCATGTCAGCCAAAGAGTCGAGCTCTTTACCTATTGGAGAATAGGCCTTCAGCAAGCGAGCGGCAAACCCATCAGAGAAATCGAACAGGGCTGCGATGATAACCCATACTACTACCCATGTATATTCTCCCTGAAATGCCATAACGGTGGCTATCGATCCTGAAAACAGATTGAGAGAAGTGAGTGTGTTTGGGATATGCTTTTTCATCTCTTTATGCTCGGAACTTTGCTATTACAGTCTGGTTTCCTGTTACCTTTTGATCCATTTCTACAAGTATCTCAGTGCCTAACGGTAGATATACATCAACCCTTGATCCAAGTTTGATGAAGCCGAGGTGTTCGTCTATGCTGCCTGTTTCTCCAACTTGCGCATAGGTTACAATCCGTCGGGCCATAGCTCCTGCTACCTGACGCAGCAATATTTGGTTTTTACCGTCTTCTGTTTCCATGACTACAGTTGATCTCTCATTCTCTGTGCTCGATTTCGGCAGATACGCCGCCATGAAACGTCCATCATGATGCTTAGACATTAGCACTTTTCCGTTGATAGGATACCAGTTTGCATGAACATTGAATGGAGACATGAATATAGATACGATAATGCGTTTATCTTTAAAGTATTCGCCTTCGTACACTTCTTCTATTGCTACTATCTTTCCATCGGCAGACGCTACCACAACACCGTTGCTATCGCCTTTGAATTGCCTATAGGGGCTCCGATAAAAGTTGAGCACTATTCCGAAAAAGACAAGTGATGCTCCACCTGCAAGATAGGATAGAAATGTGTGACGGAAGAAATACCAAAGTACCCCGTTTAATACAAACAGGATTATAAAATATGTTGTTAAAACGCCTCGTCCTTCGTGATGAACCTTCATTATTTTGTGATAAACATATTTAATGTAAGGTGCAAAAGTATCTTTATTTGGCGATATATACAAATTTGGAATCTGAATTTTAGTACAAAAGAAAAGAGAGATGAACGAATCACCTCTCTGATGTATTTATTTTATATCTGTTTTGTATTTATAGGATATATAGTGAACTGATAGATTCGTTGCTTAATACCCTGCGGATAGCATTTGCAAACACATCAGCTACAGACAAGATAACTACCTTTTCGCACTTCTTAGAGTAAGGGATACTGTCTGTAAATACCATTTCAGTAAGTCCCGATTGGGTTACTCTTTCCGATGCCGGGTCAGACATCACCGCATGACTGGCTATGGCTCTCACCGATCTGGCTCCACTGGCTTTCATTATGTCGGCAGCTTTTGTTATTGTGCCTGCTGTATCCACAATGTCATCTACCAACAGTACGTCCATTCCTGTAACGTCCCCGATGATTTGCATTTCGGATATTTCGTTTGCTTTCTTGCGAAGTTTATAGCATATAACCATTGGCAAACCAAAGTATTTGGCGTACGAGCTTGCACGTTTTGTACCACCCACATCCGGTGTTGCTATTACTAGGTTATCGGTATCTAATGTCTTAATATAGTCTACAAATATTGCAGATGCATATAAGTGGTCTACCGGAACATTGAAGAATCCTTGTATCTGGTCGGCATGCAAGTCCATAGTTATTAGTCGGTTGATGCCTGCTGCACTAAGCATGTCCGCAATAAGTTTAGCACCGATAGAAACACGAGGCTTATCTTTGCGGTCTTGGCGAGCCCAACCGAAGTATGGTATTACAGCTATTATAGATGAGGCAGACGCTCTTTTTGCAGCGTCGATCATCAATAGAAGTTCCATAAGATTATCTGAAGAAGGGAATGTGGACTGTATTAAAAAAACCTGACACCCCCTGATTGACTCTTCGTATGAAACAGAGAATTCTCCATCGGCAAAGCGTTCAATTTTCATTTTACCCAAAGGGCATCCAAGGCTAGTACATATTTTTTCAGCTAAGTAACGAGAATTAGTTCCCGAGAAAATTTTGAAAGGTAGATTATTGTCCATCTCTTCTTTAATTTTTTAATCTTTATGGAAAGTTTTTTAATAGATTTATATGAGACTGTAAAATTAGGAAAAACAACACAATTAGCTCATAGAAAATTTAATTATTTTCCCAGAATATTCTTCTATGTTTAAAAACAGGTTCCGATCCCATTGTGGGCTTAATGTGAAATTCTTTTTCGAAAGCAGTTCTTTCGCTTTTTTTATTTCGTGCGGTTTTATTTCCATGTATTCGAAAGCATGAAAAGGAATGTGAACAGAAATATTTACAGGTTTTGAATCAAAATTAGCAACTACAATCAAGAACTCATCTTTGCCAGACCTCAAGAAAGCGTATTGCTTTGTAGAATCGAAGTCCATGTTGCTATAATTAGCATACATCAGATCAAAGAACTTACCTGTTCTGATTGACTCTTCTTCTTTTGCTATTTTTAGAAGCTGAATATAAAATTTCCGAAGTTTCATCTGTTCCTCATTTAGTCCGCTTTCTGTGAATGTCCCTTTATTCCTCCAGCTTCTTATAGAGTCGACCGACCAATAATCAAAGATGGTTGTACGTCCATCTAGTCCGCTAAAACCTTCTTTATCCATTCCTCGTTCTCCCAGTTCTTGTCCGAAGTAGATCATTACAGGATTGGTATTCATTGTTGCGGCTACAATCATTCCCGGAATAGCTTTGAATGGATTGCCTGCAAAGAAATCTGATGCAATTCGCTGTTCGTCATGGTTTTCCAGAAAGTTTAGCATTTTGGTTTGTAGTCCGTCAATGCTTTGCCAAGAAAAGGTAATGTCCGACGAAGGTTGTTGGTGATTGATTACATTGCGTAGTGTGTCATACAGACCAACTTTGTCGTACAGATAATCGAACAGTCCCCAATCTACATATTTGTGATATAAGTCGGGGTTATATACCTCTGCAATGAAGATGAGTGTTTTGTTTTTTGCTTTTACCCTTGGTATTACCCAGTTCCAAAATTCAACAGGAACCATTTCCGCCATATCACATCTAAATCCGTCTACCCCTTTGGCAGCCCAGAAAAGAAGGATGTCTTTCATCTTGAGCCATGTGTCTGGTGTTGGTATAAAGCAGCTTGTCCTGTTATTGCTATAGTCTATTCCATAATTTAGCTTAACCGTTTCGTACCAATCTGTTACCGATGGCTTATTACTGAAGCAATCGTTGCCGGTTGCTTTGGCCGGATATTCTATGTATGCGTTTTCTCCTTGTTGAGTAGGAAATTGCAGTTCTAGTTTCTGATTAGGTATATAATAGAAATTATTATCCGGGTCGAACGCTACATCTTTATTATCATCTGCTCCCAAGTCTTTTATTTTCTTCGGTTTTGCATCAGAGTGATATTGTCGTGCAACATGATTGGGTACAAAATCAATAATTACTTTCATCCCATTTTTGAGCGTACGTTCTATCAGGTCTTCAAATTCCTGCATTCTATTGTCTACATCTTCAGCCAGATCGGGAGAAACGTCATAATAATCGCGGATCGCATAAGGCGAGCCTGCTTTTCCTTTTATTACATCGGGATGATCTTTTGGTATTCCATTTGCTGTGTAGTCGGTCGTAGAGGCATGCTCAAGTATTCCGGTATACCAAATATGGGTAAATCCCATTTTTTTTATCTCTTTCAACGCCTTATTGTCGAAGGCAGAGAACTTGCCTACTCCATTTTCCTCTATGGTTCCGCTTTCCTTATTCGTATTGTTGTCGTTGCCGAATAATCGGGGAAGTACTTGGTATATAAAAATCTTTTCTGCCATAGCTGCTAATTTTATTATTGTGCATGTGTTATGCATGTAAGGTTGATATGTGGAAAATCTTTTGTTAAGGCTTCTTTTTTATCTTCAAAAAATTTTGTCGTTAGGTTATATCCTGCCCGATATATTTCTTCAACATGTTCCAGATCAAACATTGAATACTGAGACAAAGATGTCGACTCGATCAGGTAGTCGCATAAGTTTCGGTCTAATAGGGTGTTGGAGCCGGACATATAGTGGAAAGACCTTTCTGCGATATATTTAATGGAGCTCCTGAATTCTGCTTTTATAATGGGGCTAACATTGACTCCTATAATTTTAACGCAATCTTTGCGTATCGTAGAAACAGGGAAGTTCTTAAATAAACCTCCGTCAACATAATAATGTTGGTTGATTTCCACAGGGCGGAAAATGATAGGTACCGAACATGATGCTATAACGGCCGGTATTAAAGCTCCAGTAGAAAATACCTTTGTTTCTCCATATTCTATATCCGTAGCGACAGTCCGCAGGGGTATTTTCAAATCCTCAAAGGTTTTAGCCCTAAGATGTTTTTTTAGAAATGAACGAAATCCATCGCTTTTGAAAAAGCCACCATGTGGTATCGTAAATTCAGCAAACTCTCTGAATACCTTCTTTTTGAAGAATGATAGTATTTCCTCAGGGGTATACCCATCCGCATATAATACTCCGGCAAAAGCTCCTGCGCTGGTTCCGGATATAATTTGAGGATAAAGACCAATTTCATTTAGTGCTTGCAATACGCCTAAATGAGCAAAACCTTTGGCGCCACCTCCGCTAAGGGAGAGACCTAGTTGATAAATGTTTTTTTCCGGACTCATGCGTTTTGTATCAATATACAAATTTAAGGATATTCTTCTTATTTGCTAATTTGTAGGTATAATAATAGTTACGAGGGTGTATGTGAATAATAAAAAAAGAGCTGTTTTTAATTATTAAAAACAGCTCTTTTTTTATATTCTGAGTAATTATTACTTTACTTCAAAATCTTGTTTCATATCAATTTCTTCTCCATTTTCATCCATAAAGTGATATTCCAGGAATGCCAGATTCTGGTTTGGGATTATCTTTACTCCCATGCCATAACGCCATTTCCATTGCCACTTTAATGAAGGAAAACCTTTATTGATAAATGCTGCTACATACGGATGTATATAGAGTTTGAAATTCTTTACTTTTAGATCTTTTACCAGATAGCTTATTTTCATGCGCAGGGTATCTGTAAACAGTATGGATGGTCTTATTTCTCCTTTTCCAAAACATGTAGGACATGCTTCGGTGGTTGATATCTCCATCTCTGGACGTACACGCTGACGTGTGATCTGCATTAGCCCGAATTTGCTCAGTGGGAGTATATTATGCTTTGCTCGATCATTCGCCATCAGCTCCTGCATTTTGGCCATTAGTTGTGCTTTGTGCTCACCTTCCGTCATATCTATGAAGTCGATTACGATGATTCCCCCCATGTCTCGTAATCTCAATTGACGTGCTATTTCTTCTGCTGCTGCGGAATTCACTTCCCATGCATTATTCTCTTGTCCTGCTTCAGGATTCTTCGACCTGTTGCCGCTGTTCACATCTACAACGTGAAGGGCTTCGGTATGTTCCAAGATGAGGTATGCGCCATTGCGGAATGTAACTGTTTTTCCAAACAAGGCTTTTACCTGTTTCGTTACATTGAAATTATCAAAGATAGGTAACCCGCCGTCATAACTTTTTACAATGTTTTTTTTGTCGGGTGCTATAAATGATATATAGTCCTTAATCTGGTTGCAGGTATCTAAATCATTGACATGGATTTCCTGAAAGGTAGGATTGAAGATGTCTCTCAGTAAGGCCACAATACGGCCTGTTTCTTCAAAAACGAGGGTTGGAAGTTTATTTTTCTGAATCTTAGGAAGATTGTCCTCCCAACGTTTTACCAATGTTTTTAGTTCTGTATCCAGATCGGCTACCTTTTTTCCTTCAGCTACGGTTCTTACTATTACTCCGAAGTTTTTTGGTTTTATGCTTTGTATAAGTTGTCTTAGACGAGCACGCTCCTCTTTCGATTTAATTTTTTGAGAGACAGATACTTTGTCGTTGAATGGAATGACAACTAAAAAACGGCCGGCCAGTGAAAGCTCGGCTGTGAGGCGGGGGCCTTTTGTTGATATAGGTTCTTTGGCTATTTGTACCAGTATTTCTTGTCCTGGTTTTAGAACGTCGCTGATAGACCCATTTTTGTCTATGTCTGCTTCCATTTTCATCTTCGAGATGTTAGGAAACTTTTTCTTATCAGCTAAAGCCTGTTTGTAAAACTTATCAACGGATTTGAATTGAGCACCTAGATCTAAATAGTGAAGAAAAGCGTCCTTTTTGTATCCTATGTCTACAAAAGCAGCATTTAATCCGGGCATCAGTTTTTTAACTTTGCCGGCATAGATGTTTCCTACCGCGTATGAAGCGTCTCTTCCTTCTTTTTGCAGTTCGACAAGTTTCTTGTCTTCCAAGACTGCTATTGAGACTTCATTGGGCTGAACATCGACTATTAGTTCGCTATTCATAACTATGTTTTAGAATTAAAAATAAGATTTAAATTCCCTATTTAAATCTGATAGTAGAGTTTACTTCTTTATGTATCAAGAAGCTTTTTCATTAAATACACAAAGAACAAACTTAGAAATTCAACAATTTGTAAGTTTGTTCTCGTATATTTCATTAAATAAAAGAATTACAGATTATTTTTTCTTTTTGTGTCTGTTCTTTCTTAATCTTTTTTTGCGCTTGTGCGTAGACATTTTATGTCTTTTTCTTTTCTTTCCGCTTGGCATGTTATTTATATTTAGAAATTAATTTAATAAAAAGGCGAAATTACTTTCTCACTTGAGTTATGAATGTCTTGGCAGGTTTGAATGCCGGAATTGAGTGAGCAGGTATGATGATAGTCGTATTTTTAGAGATGTTACGAGCTGTTTTTTGAGCTCTTGTCTTCACTATGAAACTACCGAAACCTCTTAAATAAACGTTTTCATTCTTGCTTAATGAGTCTTTTACAACATCCATGAATGATTCAACTGTTTTTAATACAGTGGCTTTGTCTATTCCTGTATTTTTCGCAATTTCGTTAACGATGTCAGCTTTTGTCATTTTCTTATCTTTTTAAATTCGAAACAATTAATTTTTTGGACTGCAAATATATAGCTTTTTATTTACCTTTGAAACAAATAATTATCATTTTTTCTCCTAGATAAAGAAATTAACGTTCAACTATAGCTTGTTTTGAGCGGATATTAATGTGTTCTAAAATGAATATGGAAAAAGATTTAAGATTAAGCTCTATATTAATAAGGTGGTATGATGCAAATAAGAGGGATTTGCCATGGCGTAATACGTCCGATCCCTATGCAATATGGCTTTCAGAGGTTATCTTGCAGCAGACACGTGTAGATCAAGGTTACTCCTATTATAATAAGTTTATACAAAAATATCCGAAAGTGGGTATGTTGGCAATGGCTGACGAAGATGAAGTATTGAAGCTTTGGCAGGGGCTTGGTTATTATAGCAGGGCGCGAAACCTTCAGGCGGCAGCGAAGTCGATAGAGAAGGATTATAATGGTGTTTTCCCCCGCGAACATAAAGATGTGTTGCAGTTGAAGGGGGTAGGCGATTATACTGCGGCAGCTATAGTTTCCATTTCTTATAACCAGCCTTATGCAGTGGTAGATGGTAATGTGTATAGAGTGTTGTCACGTATTTTTGCTATTGACGAACCCATCGATAGTGGCAAAGGTAAAAAAGTATTTGCAGAATTGGCTCAAGAGTTGCTCGATGATGCTAATGCAGGCTTGCATAATCAGGCAATAATGGAATTTGGGGCATTGCAGTGCGTCCCTGTTTCTCCTCGTTGTGATATTTGTCCTGCTTCGTCAATGTGTTTGGCGTATGATCAAAACAAAGTAGCACAATATCCTAAAAAGGCGGGTAAGCAAAAAGTGCGAAACCGTTATTTTAATTATTTTGATGTCCGACACGGCGAATCTATGTACTTGCGCAAACGAAGCGATAAAGATATCTGGCAAAATTTATACGAATTGCCTCTTCTGGAGACGGAAAAAGAACTGGCGATTGAGGAATTGCAAAAAGATGAAAAATTTAAAGCGTTGTTTGAGGCTGCTTCTAATGTTAAGATTCAACACATCAGGCAAATAAAACATGTTCTGTCGCATCAAATTATTTATGCAATATTTTATAAAGTAGAAGTGTCGGAAATTCGATTGGATAAAGATTATCTCAAGATCGCTGCAGCCGATATCGACGATTACCCGGTTTCGCGATTGGTGCATAAATATCTGGAACAGTTATGACTTATATATTCTAGGGCTTGTGTAAGATCGAAAAAAAATTAACTTTGTAATCAAATAATAGAGCGATATGGATAAAATATCATTGATTGTCCCTTGCTACAATGAAGAACAAGCCCTTCCGTATTTGTATAAAGAAGTAGTGAAACTTGCGGAAGAAATGCCTGATCAGGAATTCGAATTTATTTTTATAAATGATGGCTCAAGGGACAAAACCTTAACAGTAATTAAAGAACTAAGAGAGTTGGACGAAAGAGTACATTTTGTGTCTTTTTCCCGCAATTTCGGTAAAGAAGCCGGTATATATGCCGGCTTACAAGCAGCTACCGGAAATTATGTATCGTTAATTGATGCAGACTTACAAGATCCACCGTCCTTGATAAAGGAAATGTATGAAACCTTAAAAGCAGAAGACTACGACTGTGTGGCTACCCGCCGGGTAGACCGAAAAGGGGAACCGCCTATCCGTTCGTTTTTTGCCAAGCAGTTCTATAAGCTAATAAATAAGATATCAGATACTGAAGTTGTAGACGGGGCTCGTGATTTTCGTCTTATGACGCGGCAGATGGTTGATTCTATATTGGAAATGGGCGAATACAACCGTTTTTCGAAAGGTATTTTCGGTTGGGTCGGATTCAAAACAAAATGGATTGCCTTTGAGAATGTGGAACGTGTGGCCGGAGAAACAAAGTGGTCATTTATCGGATTGTTTTTGTATTCTCTGGAGGGGATAATTGCATTCTCTACCCGCCCGTTGATTATTGCATCCGTTTTTGGTATCCTTTTTTGTATAATAGCATTCATTATGATATGCTTTATTATCTTCAAAAAGATATTGTTCGGAGATCCGGTGCAAGGTTATGCATCTACTTTGTGTATCATTTTCTTTATAGGAGGAATCCAGTTGTTTTGTCTTGGTATTTTGGGGCAATATTTATCAAAAACATATATGGAAGCAAAAAAACGACCTATTTATATCGTAAGAGAGCGGGCTTAATTCGCTATTTTGCAATCTATAGTTGCCAAATTTACATAATTTGGCGTTTTATTTTTTGCGTTTCTGAAATAAAAGATTAATTTTGCGCCGATTGTCAGGAGGGCTCTAACCGAGTCTGTGTCTCATGCCTGTAGCAAAACGCTATGAATATTATCAAAAACTAAAGACAATCGATAGAAAAGTCTTAATTTTAATATAAAAATATGAGTTCTTCCGCTCTTTTTTTAGTAGTTTTCTTAACTGGAATCACACTCGTTTGTGCCGGATTAGGCATGGCCTTACTGTTATCACCAAAATCTTTCAATCCTCAGAAAGGAGAACCATACGAATGTGGTATCCCTACCCATGGAACTTCCTGGATGCAGTTTAAGGTAGGTTATTACCTGTATGCAATTCTTTACTTAATGTTCGACGTTGAGGCTATATTCCTTTTTCCTTGGGCTACAGTCGTAAGGCAATTGGAAATACCTGGTCTGATTAGTATATTGTTTTTCGTAATAATATTGGGTCTGGGCTTAGCTTATACCTGGAAGAAAGGAGCATTAAAATGGAAATAAAGAAAATATATATAAAAGGTATTCCTAACGAGGAGTTTAAGGACAATGAATACCTTGAGGATTATGTCAAAGAGCTCAACGAAGGCGGGGTTCCTGTTGTAGTAGGTAAGCTTGATGACCTGATCAACTGGGGACGCTCAAATTCAGTGTGGCCATTAGCTTTTGCTACAAGTTGTTGCGGTATTGAGTTTATGGCTTCGGCAGCAGCTCGTTACGATTTGGCACGCTTTGGGATGGAGGTAACTCGCAACAGTCCGCGTCAGGCCGATACAATGGTGGTGGCCGGTACGATTGTGCACAAGATGGCTCCGCTTTTGAAACGTGTATATGATCAGATGGCAGAACCAAAATATGTAGTTGCGATGGGTAGTTGCGCTATTTCGGGAGGTCCATTTGTAGATTCATACCATGTTGTGAAGGGTATTGATGAAATAATTCCTGTAGATGTATATGTTCCGGGATGCCCTCCGCGTCCGGAAGCTTTATTTTATGGTTTGATGCAATTGCAACGTAAGATAAAAGTAGAGCGTTTTATGTTCCGTAAAGGACACAAGAACATCAAACGGGATAAATAAGAATAATATAGAACTGAGATCCCTTACTTTTCCTCAAAAGATTAAGAAACAAAGAGACAATGGAAAATATCAAGAAGGTAATACTCGAGGCTGTACCTGAAGCGGTTATTGAAGATAAAACACCTTTAACTGTAACTGTAGAACCTAATAAACTACGTCATTTAGTAAAAGCACTTCGCAACTATGCTGAAATGCCTTTCGATTACTTGGCAATGTTAACAGGGACTGATGAAGGAGAGATGCTGATGGTAACTTATTTGCTGTGTCCTTCAACAGATTTGTCGAAAGAAATAGCAGTAAAAACAGGAACAGCAGATCGCGTAAATCCATTATTGTATACAGTTACCGATATCTGGGAAACTGCACACTATAATGAGCGTGAAGTTTTTGCCATGCTGGGTATTCGCTTTATCAACAACCCTGATATGCGCCGTTTCTTTCTCAACTCAGACTGGGTTGGTTTTCCTTTGAGAAAAGATTATGATGCGAGTCCCGTAAAGAATCCCGTATCGATAGAAAGTAAGGATATTATAGATACTGCTCCACGTATTGTAGAAATGCCCGATGGTAAGTTGAAAGAGGAGCGGGTAGATATTTTCGAAAAAGACGATTATATAATAAATATAGGACCACAGCACCCGTCCACACACGGAGTAATGCATTTTCGTGTAGCATTGGAAGGTGAGATCGTGAAAAAGATTGACGTGCACAGTGGTTACATTCATCGCGGAATAGAGAAGCTGAGTGAGAAACTCACTTACCCGCAAATACTACACTTTACAGACCGCCTTGATTATCTTTCTGCCAACATAAACCGTCATGGATTGTGTATGTGTGTAGAAAAGGCTGCTCAGATAGAAGTTCCCGGAAGAGCTCAATATATACGTACTATCATGGATGAGTTGAATCGTATTGATTCTCACTTGGTTGCATGGGGTACGATGTGTATGGACTTAGGTTCTACCACAGCCTTTATATATGGTATGCGCGAGAGGGAAGATATCCTTAAAATATTTGAGAAAAACACAGGGGGTCGTCTGATTATTAACTACAATGTACTTGGTGGTGTGATGTTTGATATACAGCCTGATTTCCAGTCGGATGTAAAAGCATTTATACCAGTAATGCGTAAGGCTTTGGTTGAATATGATAAACTATTCACCGGAAACGTGATCGCAGTAGGCCGTATGAAAGGATTGGGACTTCTGTCGAAAGAAGAGGCCATTTCGTATGCTGTTACAGGACCTGCAGGACGTGCTTCGGGATTCTCTTGCGATATACGTAAGCATATACCTTATGCGTTGTATGATAAGGTTGAATTTAATGAAGTTATCCGCGAAAATGGAGACTCTTTCGACCGATATTTGAATCGCCTTGAGGAAATAGAAGAATCTTTAAAAATCATAGAACAACTGATCGATAATATACCTGACGGAGACTATCTGGCAAAAACAAAAGCGATAATAAAACTACCTGAAGGTGAGTATTATCAGCGAGTAGAAGCCGGACGAGGAGAGTTTGGAGTATATATAGAAAGCCGTGGAGATAAAACTCCTTATCGCCTCAAGTTCCGTTCCCCTTCTATGGCTGCTGTTTCGGCTATGCCATTGATCTGTGCGGATGAGAAGATATCAGACTTTATCGGTATCGGTGGATCTATGGACTATGTGATTCCGGATATTGACCGTTGATCAAGAGTGTTTTAGGGTAGCGATAGGAAAGGCACAGTTTATACTGCTTTTGCCTCGTCACACCCGACGACTAATTAATTGAATATTTATTTCATCAATATAAGAAGATATATGTTGTTATTTGATTCTCAAGTAGTAGAAGTATCATATTGGCTTAGCCAGTTCGATGTATTTCTGACTAAGAATTTACCTACATGGGCGGTCTTGGCTATAGAGTTTGTATTGGTTGCTGTTGCATTGCTGACTTTATACGCAGTATTAGCCTTGATTCTGATATATGTAGAACGTAAAATCACAGCTTTCTTTCAGGCTCGTTTGGGCCCTAATCGTGTCGGTAAATATGGACTAGTTCAGAGTGTTGCCGATATGGTAAAAATCCTTATCAAGGAAATTATCCATGTAAGACAGTCGGACAGATTCCTGTTTTTTACAGCACCTTTCTTCATGATCATAGCATCTATGCTTACATTCGGAGCATTGCCTTTCGGTAAAGGATTACAAGCTGTAGATTTTAATATTGGAGTGTTTTATGTTGTGGCTGTATCTTCACTTGGTATTATTGGGGTTTTGCTGGCCGGATGGTCTAGTAACAACAAGTACTCGATGATCGGTGCTATGCGAAGCGGTGCGCAATTTATAAGTTATGAATTGTCGGCAGGTTTTGCTTTGATGACCATGGTAGTGTTGTCGGGAACAATGAGCTTTTCTAAAATAATAGAAGGACAAACATATCTTCATCAATGGAATATAATTGCAGGGCACGTTCCGGCACTTATAGCATTCATCATCTATCTGATTTCGGGACATGCTGAAACAAACCGTGGACCATTCGACTTGCCCGAAGCAGAATCGGAATTGACAGCCGGATATCACACCGAATATTCGGGACTGCAGTTTGGTTTCTTCTATTTGGCAGAATATCTGAATATGTTTATCGTAGCCGGTATTGCCACTACTGTATTTTTGGGCGGATGGATGCCTATTCAGATCCAAGGATGGGATGCCTTCAATGAGGTTATGAATTACATACCATCATTCTTGTGGTTCTTCGGAAAAGCCGGATTTCTTATCTTCCTTAGTTTGTGGGTAAGATGGACATTCCCTCGTTTGCGTATCGACCAGTTGTTGAATCTGGAATGGAAATATTTGCTACCTATCAATCTCTTCAATATTTTATTGATGGTAGTTCTTGTCGTATTTGGTTTGACTCTGAAATAATAAATTATAGTATAAGAAAATGAGTTCAGTTTCAGAATATTTTTCAGGATTATTTGGAGGTATTAAATCTCTTCTCTCAGGGATGAGAATTACATGGGGCGAGCTGTGGACTAAGAAGATCACAGAGCAGTACCCTGAGAATAGGGCAACCCTTGTTATTCCCGATCGCTTTCGTGGAGAGTTGACTATGCCTCACGATGAAAACAATGAGCATGCTTGTACTGCTTGTGGTATTTGCCAGATGAATTGTCCCAATGGAACAATACAGGTAATATCGAGATCGATAGAAACAGAGGATGGCAAGAAAAAGAAAGTTCTTGACAAGTATATATACGACCTAGGATTATGTACATTTTGTAACCTGTGTGTGATTACTTGTCCGTCTGATGCTATTAAGTTTGCGAATACGTTCGAAAACTCACTGTTTACTCGTAGCAAGCTGATAGAACAATTGAATAGGGATGGATCTAAACTTCGCGAAAAGAAGAAAGAGCCAAAACCGGTAGTGGATAAGCCTGTGGCTAAAGTGGAAGTTGCTGTTGACAGTGCTGCTCCTGCTCCATCAGCACCTGTTCAAGAGGTAAAAGAAGACAAAGAATAAACAATATACGATAATCAATAGATTATGGCAGAACAAATTATATTTTACATTTTAGCAACAATCATTGTGTTTTCTACTATTATGGCAGTAACAACACAAAAGATTATTCGCTCAGCTACATTCCTGTTGTTTGTACTTCTTGGTACTGCAGGCTTGTACTTATTGTTGGATTATCATTTTCTGATGGCTGTGCAGATTGCTGTATATGGCGGAGGGGTAATGGTACTGTTTATATTCGCTATTTTGCTCACTCACGAGCCGGGAGTAGATGTTAAGTTCGAGAAGCCGGGCAGGATATTTATTTCTGCTTTAGCTGCGTTGGCAGGTTTGGCTATTTGCGGACACATTATATTTTACAATGTCAACAAGTTTTATACCTACATCACGCAGAAAGAATTGAACATGCAGGATATAGGTATGGGAATGATGGGAACAGACAAATATCAATATCTGCTACCATTTGAAGCAATAAGTATATTGCTCCTTGCTTGTATCATTGGAGGAATCATGATTGCTAGAAAAAGATAAGAAAAAGAAAGATATAAGTTATGGGTGAGTTTATAACAAATTTTCTGTCCGGGCCGGTGCCAATCGAAGCATATCTGGTTGTGAGCACCATCATGTTTTTTGCAGGAGTATATGGCTTCCTGTCTCGTAAAAATATGTTGATGGTACTGATATCCGTTGAGTTGATGCTGAATGCTACCGATCTAAACTTTGTGGTGTTTAACCGCTATTTATATCCGGGACAGCTTGAGGGATTCTTCTTCACATTGTTTGCAATAGGTATTGCTGCGGCAGAAACAGCTATTGCTATAGCTATTATCATCAATATATACCGTAATGTGAAAAGTATATATGTGGATGAGAATATAACTAAAATGAAAAACTAAGCAGGGAAATAGTAATAAAATATGGAACATTTTGATTTTACATATTCGATACTGATAGTTGCTTTGCCGGCTATTATGTTTCTTATACTCGGACTGGGTGGAAAATATATGAAACCTGTTGTTGCCGGAATACTGGGGACAACTTCTCTGAGTGTAATGACAATACTATCCTACTTGACGGCATATCAATATTTCTTTGTTGTGGGTAAGGTAGACGGAGCCTATCAGGCGATTCATACAGCGGTGAGATGGCTTACATTTACCGACAAACTGCATATTGATTTGGGTGTTTATCTTGACCCTATTTCGGTAATGATGCTTGTTGTAATCACTACAGTATCATTGATGGTGCATGTTTACAGTTTAGGGTATATGAAAGGAGAAAAAGGCTTTCAACGTTATTATGCCTTCCTTTCATTGTTTAGTTTTGCCATGTTGGGACTGGTTGTTGCAACCAATATTTTCCAAATGTATATTTTCTGGGAACTTGTGGGGGTATCATCCTTCTTGCTTATCAGTTTCTATTATATCAAACCGTCTGCAGTAGCAGCTTCGAAGAAGGCTTTCATTGTGACTCGTTTTGCCGACTTCTTTTTTCTTGTAGGAATTTTATTGCTATCATATTTTTCAGGCTCATTCGATTTTACAGATATAACAGCTCAGGGTGCACCGTTTATTGCTACCATGCAAGGTTCATCGTTCTTAGGCTTGTCGATTATATCGTGGGCGATGCTACTTATATTTATGGGTGGAGCCGGAAAATCAGCAATGATGCCATTCCATATCTGGTTGCCGGATGCCATGGAAGGTCCTACACCTGCTTCGGCGTTGATCCACGCCGCAACGATGGTTGTAGCCGGAGTGTTCCTTGTTGCACGTTTGTTCCCTGTGTATGCCTTCGGAGCACCTGATATATTGCATTTTATTGGTTATGTAGGTGCGATAACCGCATTGTTTGCAGCGATTGTAGCTTGTACTCAGACCGATATAAAACGTGTATTGGCATTTTCTACCATATCTCAAATCGCATTTATGTTAACCTCTCTTGGGGTTTCCGAATATGGAGGACACGAAGGTTTGGGGTATATGGCCGGTATGTTCCATTTATTTACTCACGCATTCTTCAAAGCATTATTGTTCTTGTGTGCGGGTGCTATTATACATGCTGTTCATAGCAACGAGATGGACGACATGGGAGGATTGTGGAAAAAATTACCAATTACAGGTGTTGCCTTTGCTGTAGCTTTATTTGCGATAGCAGGTATTCCTTTCTTCTCCGGATTTTATAGTAAAGATGAAATATTAGCTGCGGCATACGAACACAATAAAGTTATATACTTTATACTATCTTTCGCTGCCGGTCTTACAGCATTTTATATGACTCGTTTGTTCCTTCGTATATTCTTCTACGAAAAGAAACACTATCATCACGAGCCGCACGAAGCTGGTCCTGCAATGGCTATCCCGTTGATCATACTAGCTATATTTGCGTTCGGAGCCGGATATGTACCTTTCAGCCATTTTGTGACTTCAGACAGAATGCCATACGATGCGCATATTAATATGCAGGTGGCTATAACAAGTGTTGTGATTTCACTGATAGGAATGGGTATTGCATTTAAACTATACTATAAGAAAAATGAAATACCGGATAAAATTGCAACAAATATCAGTACGTTGTATACATGGGCTTTGCATAAGTTCTATTTCGACGAACTATGGTTGTTTGTAACCCGTAGCATTATATTCAAGCGTATATCTAAGCCTATTGCATGGTTTGACCGTAATGTTGTAGATGCCTTTATGGACTCTTTGGCATACGTGACTCAGGCTGCTGCCCGCTCTATCAAAGGACTACAATCAGGCTATATTCAGCAGTACGCATTGGCATACTTGTTGGGAGCATTGATTTTGGTTGTGGGTTTTGCCGGATGGCTGATATGTTTTATTTGTAAGTAAGATATAGATTAAAATATAAAACAATGAATATTCTTTCATTATTTGTTCTTGTACCTGTCTTGATGTTGTTAGCATTTATACCATGCCGCAACATTAAACAAATCCGTACCGTAGCGGTAATCGGTGCAGCCATTGAAATAGTATTGGCTGTTGCTTTACTCTTTATGTTCTATGCAGAACGCAGTGCCGGCAACACAGCCGAAATGTTGTTTACTTATGATAAGGTTTGGTTTGCGGCGTTGAATATCCATTACGCTATCGGTGTTGATGGTATTTCGGTCTTGATGCTTTTGCTTACCTCTGTTATTATATTCACCGGAACTTTTGCATCATGGAATATGAATCCGCTGCCTAAAGATTTCTTTATGTGGCTGACCTTACTTTCGGTGGGGGTATATGGATTCTTTATCTCATTGGATATGTTCACGATGTTCTTCTTCTATGAGATTGCTTTGATTCCGATGTATCTGCTTATCGGACTATGGGGAACAGGACGAAAAGAATATTCGGCGATGAAACTTACCCTGATGCTGATGGGAGGCTCTGCTTTCCTTGCAGTTGGTATATTCGGTATCTATTTCAACTCTTCAACAACGGGAGATTATACATTTAATATGCTGGAGGTAGCTGCAAACAATGCAATACCTGTAGCTGCTCAATATTGGATATTTCCACTTACGTTCTTAGGTTTTGGTGTGTTGGGAGCTCTTTTCCCATTCCATACATGGTCGCCTGATGGTCACGCATCTGCGCCTACGGCTGTGTCTATGCTTCATGCCGGAGTATTGATGAAACTGGGGGGATACGGATGTTTCCGTATAGCAATGCGCCTGATGCCGGAAGCTGCTCACGAACTTTCATGGATATTCATTATCCTAACAGGTATAAGCGTTATCTACGGAGCATTGGGAGCTATTTCT
Source organism: Dysgonomonas sp. 37-18 (assembly GCF_001899125.1). Lineage (NCBI taxonomy): Bacteria > Pseudomonadati > Bacteroidota > Bacteroidia > Bacteroidales > Dysgonomonadaceae > Dysgonomonas > Dysgonomonas sp. 37-18. The sequence continues at coordinate 272,836 of NZ_MKVC01000041.1, forward strand.
CAAACAGACTTGAAATATATCAATGCATACTCTTCGGTGAGTCACTGCGGACTGGTATTGTTTGCAATATTGATGATGAATCAGACTGCAATGACAGGAGCTGTGATGCAGATGCTTTCACACGGATTGATGACAGCCCTATTCTTTGCTCTGATAGGAATGATATATGGTCGTACTCATACTCGTGATATTCGGCAGATGGGAGGGCTCATGAAAATTATGCCATTCCTTAGCGTGTGTTATGTTATTGCCGGTATGGCTTCTTTGGGGCTTCCGGGATTGAGTGGATTCGTAGCAGAGATGACAATCTTTGTAGGTTCATTCCAACATAGCGATCTTTTCCACCGTATATTCACGATTGTTGCCGTATCTTCAATTGTTGCGACAGCAGTTTATATATTGAAAGTAGTTGGCAAAATTTTATATGGACCGGTACAAGATCCGCACCACTTGGAGCTGACAGATGCAGTATGGCATGAAAAAGTAGCTACAGTGGGATTGATTGTTTGTGTTGCCGGAATGGGATTGTTTCCGAGTTGGATTTCCGATCTTATCAGTGCGAGTTTGGCATATATAAAATAAGTAAGGATAAATAGTAAACATTGTAATTTTAAGATATAAAGATGGATTTAAGTAATTATTTGTTGATGAAGCATGAGCTATCACTGATTGTGGTATTTCTCTTACTTATTTGTTATGATTTGTTTGCTTCAGACAACGCTAAGAAATATTATTTTCCGGTAGCTTGTGGCATATTCCTTATACATACAGTTTTTTGTTTCTTTATCAAAGACGACGGAAGCTCTTTTGCCGGAATGTATGTTACAGGCCCTGCTTATCTTACGATAAAGAATATTCTTAATATAGGCGTCTTCCTTATTTTCTTGCAAGCAAACTCATGGCTTAAAAAGCCTGATTCGATATTGAAACGGGGAGAGTTTTTTATGCTCACAACCCTTACTCTGATTGGGATGTACTTGATGATATCTTCAGGAAACTTCTTGTTATTCTATATCGGGCTCGAAACAGCATCTTTACCTATCGCAGCTTTAGTTGCTTTTAATAAATACAAAAAAGAATCGGCCGAAGCCGGAGCAAAATATATATTTAATGCTATATTCTCTTCAGCAATCATGACATTCGGGTTGTCTTTCCTATACGGAGCTTGCGGAACTCTTTACTATACAGATATAGCTGCAAATATCTATTCTACACCACTTGTGGTTATGGCAATGGTGTTTGTTATGAGTGGATTGTTCTTCAAGATATCTTTGGTTCCTTTCCATCTTTGGGCACCGGACACATATCAGGGAGCACCTACTAATGTGACTTTGTATTTATCTACCATATCGAAAGGAGCGGCTGTGTTTGCTCTTATGACTATCTTGTTTAAGGTATTCCCTGCATTGCAAGATGTATGGCAAAATATAATCTGGATTGTAATCCTTGTTACTATTACTGTTGGTAACTTGTTTGCTCTTCGTCAGAAAAATATGAAACGCTTCCTTGCCTTCTCATCTATTTCGCAGGCAGGATATATTATGCTGAGTGTATTTACCGGAACATCGGCAGGTATGGCAGCAACTATATTTTATGTATTTGTTTATATCTTTTCTAATCTTGCAGCCTTTGGTGTTATCTCAGCAGTGGAAGATAAAACAGGTAAAGTGAATATGGATGACTACAACGGATTGTATTATTCAAATCCGAAATTAGCGTTGGCAATGATGATCGCCATGTTCTCTCTTGGAGGAATTCCATTTGCCGCAGGATTTTTCAGTAAGCTGTTTGTTTTTATGGCAGCTATGGAACAAGGACACACTTTGTTGGTTTTCTTAGCGTTCCTCAACACTGTTATATCACTCTTCTATTATCTGTTGGTAGTGAAGGCAATGTTTATAAAAAAGGCAGATTCTCCTATCGAATCGCTAGATACAGATAAGTATATGAAAGCTTCTTTAGTAATATCAATGATCGGTATTTTTGCCGTAGGTGTAGTAAGTTACTTCTATGAGTATATAGCACACGTTAGCTTTGGTATATATTAAAGAATATTAAAGAATAAAAATAATTCGACAGAAGGCCTTATCTTTGGGACTTCTGTCGAATTTTATGTAATAATAAGGAATCAATATATATGAATTTATTCATTTTACTACAAGCAGCAAACCCGGTGATCGAAATGGCAGATCAAGCTGCACAGACTGCACCTGAAGAAACATATTTTAGTCTTGTACTGAAAGGGGGATGGGTACTTTTACCTATATTTCTTCTGTCGTTACTCTCCATTTATGTTATTATAAACAAGTGGCTTGTAATAAGTCGTCTGGGAAAGAAAGACTCTATTTGGCTGTCTCGCGTTATCGAGTTGGTGAATGAAGGGAAAATTGATAAGGCTTTGAAATTTTGTATAGAACGTCCTTATGCTTCGGCGAAAGTTATTGCCGCCGGATTGAAAGAATTTGAATTGAGTGAAAAAGAGATAGAAGAAGCAATGGAGGTTGAAGCACGCCAACAGGTAAATATCCTTGAAAACCAAATGAACTGGTTGGGAATTACCGCTTCTATTGCACCTATGCTTGGATTTTTAGGAACAATATTTGGAGTTATAAAGATATTTTATGATATTGCACGTACAAATGATCTCGCTATCGATACTATTTCTACCGGATTGTATCAGAAAATGATATGTTCGGCAGCCGGTTTGTTGGTAGGTATTGTTGCATATTCAGGTTACTACATACTCAATGGACGTATTGATAAAGTGGTTGTAAACATAGACAAAGACTCGAACGAAGTGCTTAAAGCTATACGTGCATCTAAGAAGGGAACAATAGTAGCATAATATTTGTTTTGAGTAAAGACATTGAATTAAAATGAAGATAGAACGAAGAAAAACAAGAACAGCCGAGGTATATACTGCATCATTGAATGATATAATGTTCTTTTTATTATTATTCTTTCTTATTATATCCACGATGGTGACACCAGCTGCTATCAGAGTGCTACTTCCCAATGCCGCAACCTCGGAAAAGGTAGTGACAAAGAAAAATATAAACGTAATCATAACAAAAGATTTACGATATTTCATTGATGACAAAGAACTACAAAAAAGTGAATTAGAGTCTGCATTGGGTGCTGTCCTGGCAAAGGAGAAGGCTGATAACCCAAATGTAGAAATGAACGTTTTGCTACAAGCCGATAAGTCGTTGAGCTTACAGGATGTTGTAGATGTTATAGATATAGGAAATAAACTTCAGGTGAAGATGGTTCTTTTCACTCAAAAACCTGAATGATTTATACTCAATAATCTTTATATTATAAAGTTTTAAAAAGAGGTGATATAATTTTTTTATCACTGACAGATGCAACACTTCCACAAAAAATGCATCTTTAAAGTGAGGCTTAGCCAATATGAATGAACTGCAAATGATAGCAGGCTGTAAAGAACAAAAGCGGGACGCACAAAAAATGCTCTACGAAACTTACGCTCGTAAGATGTATAGCATATGTCTCCGTTATAGTTCGGATCAGGATGCTGCGCAGGATCTTTTACAGGATGGCTTCATGAAAGTTTTTTCAAATATCGGTTCATATCAGGAAAGAGGTTCTTTTGAAGGATGGATGAAACGCGTATTTATAAACCTTGCTTTAGAAAACTTAAGAAAGAAAAAGTCAATATTTCATTCTTCTGAGGATATCCAAAATCTCCCGGAGGTCGTTGATGAATCAACAGAAGACGATCAGATGTACAGGATATCGGAAACGGAACTATTGAAAATGGTACAAGAATTACCGAAAGGTTACTCTACTGTTTTTAATTTGTATGCTATAGAAGATTACTCCCATAAAGAAATTGCTGATATGCTTGGTATAAGTGAAGGAACTTCTCGCTCACAGTATGTGAGGGCCAGGCAAATATTGCAGGATAGGGTAAAAAAATATGTAAACGAGAGAGTGTAAAGATGATAGAAGATAAAGACAAAATAAAGGATCTATTCTCCTCAAAGTTGAAAGACTTTGAGCCGGAAGTGCCTGCATCCCTATGGGGTGGGTTAGATCAACTTTTGTCTCAGCAGGCAGCACCTGCTGACCCATCTTCTGCGTCCAGCTCCACCTCTTCTTCTTCGGGTTCTTCTGTTGCAACAGCCTCTAAGGTCTCTCTAATAAAGACTGCATTGATAACAGTAGGTGTTGCTGCGGCAGTTGTTACCGGTGTACTACTTATTCCGAAAGGTAGTAATTTGGTTGTACCCGAAGAACCAAAAGTAGCTACAATAGAAGAAGCTATTCAGGATACAATCAAGCTTGATGATACAACGATCGTGATTTCTTCACGAACTGCGATAAGACCTATTATAGCAAGAGCCGAGCTGCAGGAGAAGAAAGCGGTTGTTGATGTGCAGGTTTCAACTCCTTCACAAGATCTGGAGAAAGAATCGATTAAACCGGAAAAGAAAGAAGAAGTAAAAGAGAAATCCTTACGCAGTAGTGATGATCATAGGGCGGTGCAACTCTTGCCGAAAAAGAAATCGGGTTCAGGTCTTTCTGTAGGGTTTTCTGCTAATTCAGCTTTATTTGGGCAAGATATCAGTCAAAGTGGTGGACGTTTATTATTCTCTTATCCTACCAGAGGCAGATCTTTCAATGATGCCCTTGCTAAAGAAAACAAAGAATTTAAGTTGCAACATAGCTTGCCGATTTCATTTGGATTGAAGGTTTCTAAAAGCATTACTCCTAATTTATCTTTAGAAACAGGTATTGTTTACACTTATCTTTCTTCTAAGATAACCTCAAATAGTGCCTTTAATATTCGAGAAAATCAATACTTCCATTATTTGGGGGTACCATTAACGTTGAATTATAAATTCTATGAATTGGGTAAGGCTAAATTTTATTTCTCTGCCGGAGGGATGGTGCAAAAAGATATTAAGGGGCAATACGAAAGTAAGATAGCGTATACAGAATCTACCCTTATTGTTATGGGGCTCCCTCGAGATCTTTATTATTCAGAGCCATACTATATGAAAGAATCAATAAAACAGGCTAATCCTCAATTTTCTGCAAATGTAGGGATAGGAGGTGCATATCCTATTTATAAAAAATTGTATCTTTACGGAACGATTGGAGGTGCTTATTATTTTGATGCCGGAAATAAGTACTCCACAATATACTCAGATCGAAAAATTCAATTGGATTTTAATCTGGGTGTTAAGTTCGATTTTTAATATTTACGAATAATTAATTTAAAACATGAAAACATCAATACTAAAATTGATCTGTGGGGTATTCGCTGTAGGGCTTTTATTTTCTTCTTGCCTTGGAGACAGTGATAATAAGATAAATATTAACAATGACTATGTTTTTGTAACCACCAAGAACAGCATGAAAGTAGCCGCTGTAGCAAGTTACAGAACATGGATTGTAACAGATCAGGTAAATGCGTCGAATACTATAGAAGGACAGTATTATACGATGGGTTATTCTATAAATACTTCTCAATCATTGGGTAATGGGGTTTATCAAGGAACCGATTATGGCCAACCTTTGGTTAGAATAGAACAAACCAGTGTAGCCGTTAAAGCTCCGGATAGAGTAGATGACTTTAACCCAACTACATTCACATCTCCATTTCCTTATCCGATAAAAGATTTTTTTGGAGACGGATGGGTTTTTGGAGCTCAGGCACAATTGAAAGAAGGAACTGTTGCAGATATGTATTTTTATTATGACCCTTCTAATCAAAAAGAAGAAGTCAATGGTGTAGTTCAAGAAATAGGGAATAATAAGATAATTATCGATGTTAGATTTGGAAAAAGACTTGAAGTTAATGGAGCTCTAGGTAGTAGAGCTGTATTATATGTAGCGAAAATGACGCAATTAAGATCGTATTTCCAATATCAGAGTGGAAAATTCAGCTTCAATAATGAAAAAAGTGTTGCTATCCCTATAAAATTCCGTTATAACAAGACCTTGACAGAAAATGGTAAGGATGTTGTAAAAGAAACATTAGATGGAAATTGGAACACCGACTCATCGGCCAAATATCTCCTATACTTTGAGTCAGCATCTTGATAAATAGTATATGATGAAATATATGAGAAGGCACAACAATCAAAAGTTGTGCTTTTTTGTTATAAATAAGTTTTATATTAATATTAAAAAGGACAATAAGGAATGATTGAAGTTGTAGAAGAGTATTTACCTCAGATTATAGCGTCAGTTTTTATTATATTACTAACGCCACTATCTAAATATGTATCAAGAAAGATAATAATAAAATATGGGCAACTAACCTTAAAGGCTGAAGCCCGAATATTTCAAATAATACAGGTAATCAATATACTGATTAATTTTGTTTGTGTTGTTGCGCTTGCAATTATATGGGGAGTACAACCTCAGAATATGTTGGTTGCAGTTTCTTCTATATTTGCTGTTATTGGGGTTGCTTTGTTTGCGCAATGGTCTATCCTTAGCAATATTACGGCTGGCATTATAATTTTCTTTTCGATGCCCTTCAGGATAGGAGATAAAATACATATTCTTGATAAGGATACTCCGATAGAGGCTACAATAGAGAATGTGCTTACTTTTCATACATACCTCAGAACAATGGATGGAGAACAGATTATAATACCTAATTCTTTATTTCTTCAAAAAATAGTATCGGTTGGCAAACCGAAAGAAGAATAATGAAATAACAACAAGCGATTTTTTTTCTATATTTGTGTATTATAGTTAAAAAATATTTCAGGATATGTCGATAAATAAAGTAATACTGGTAGGAAATGTAGGGAAAGACCCCGATGTAAAATATTTTGATAACGGAAGCGTTGTTGCTAACTTTACGTTGGCTACTACCGAAAGAGGCTACACAGCTGCAAACGGAACTCAGATACCTGACCGTACAGAGTGGCATAATATTGTTTGCTGGCGTGGCTTGGCTAAAGTCGCAGAACAATTTGTGAGAAAAGGTACTCAGGTATATGTTGAAGGGAAAATCCGTTCGCGCACTTACGATGATGCCAATGGAGTGAAGCGTTACGTTAATGAGATATATGCAGACAATCTTGAACTATTGGGAAGTCGTAAACGTGAAGGCGGAGACTCTCCTGCCGGCTATGGTTCACCTACGGGGTATGGTTCGGATAACATACCGACAGAGAATACAGGATATCAAGCCCCTCCGATGATGGGAGAGGAGGATGACCTGCCATTCTGATTTAGATACTGAAAGATATGTATAATGCTTCCTTAGAGGAAGTGTATAGAATAAAATATAAAACTGAACAGATTAAGTAAAATAGTAGCCACTGTTTGATTAATCTGTTCTTTGTATTATTACGATGAAAATATTAAGTATTCTTTTTTTTGTTTGTGTATTTACTTTAAGTTCCTGTAGCGAATATACTCCTAAGCCTATTGGATATGCTCGTATAGAAAAGGTGGCGGCTGACACTGTTAGGTTACAAGGTTCCGGCTTCTCTTTTCTATACTCCTCACTCGCAAAAATAGAATACTTGAATCCCGAAGTTGAAAATGAGGTTTGGTTCAATATTTATTATCCGACATACAAAGCAAAAATTTATTGTACCTATATTCCCACTAATAATAAAGAATTATCTAAGATGCTTGACGATAGTCATCAATTGGCTTATAGCCATGCGGTGAGGGCGGAGAGCATATCACAAACTCAATTTTCTGATTCGCTAAAACATTTATCAGGTTTGATATATGATATAAAAGGCTCTGTTGCATCTCCTGTCCAATTTTACGTGACCAATAATTCTTCAAAATTTATGAGAGGTGCGCTATATTTTGACGATGCTGTAAAATCAGACTCAATCGCTCCTGTCGTTGCTTTTTTGCGTGACGATATTGTTCGCATCATGGAGTCGCTGCAATGGTAGTACGGTAATGGGAATTAGAAATAAAAACCGGAAAGTTTCTTCTGTTTATATCTTGCTTTTTGCGATAGGGATTAGCCTGTTTACTTACCTAGACTTTGCCGACTTGGCTATACCTTATGATGATGCATACTCCGTTTTTATGGTGAAATCGTCGTACTCCGATATCGTAAAGATTACCGCAAAAGATGTTCATCCACCCCTCTATTATTGGGGGCTCAAAGCATTCAGTTCGATCTTCGGAGACACAATCTTTTCATTAAGGCTCTTTTCCGCGTTGGGCATATTTGCTACATTCTTGCTGGGGTACTTTCCTATAAGAAAGCAGTTTGGAGACAGAATAGCACTTATGTTTATCTCCCTTCTCATCATGTTCCCCGTTACGCAATACTTGGCAACAGATATACGGATGTACTCATGGACTATGTTTTTTGTATTGGCTTGTGCTATTTGTGGCTATAAAGTATACTTGGAGGGGTGTTTCCGCAATTGGGGGTTGTTTCTGATAACCGGACTTTGCGCTGCTTATTTGCATAACTATGGACTGCTGAGTGTTGTTGGCATTTATATTTTCCTGCTTGTATTTTTAGTACAGAAAAAGAAGGAATGGAGACGCTTGGTATACTGCGGAATAGTATTCTCCGCTTTATATATTCCTTGGCTTTTACAACTGATATGGCAGTTTTCGGATGTAGCTAATGAGTATTGGATAAAACCGCTGACATTAAACGATCTGTTCTTGCACATCTATTATTTTTATTCTCCTAAAGAAGTTTGGAGGCCATTTACCGATTTTACTAAAATACAGATGATGATAGGGCTCATTATTGTGATGGGTATTCAACTGCTAATAACACTTAAGGTGTTACGCTCAGGGATTAAAAACAGAGATGAAAAGACTTATCTGGCGATCATTTCTTTTTTGGTATTCCTTTTTCCTATTTTGATAGCGGCTCTGATTTCAATATTATATGTGCCAATATTGGCGAGCCGTTATATGACATGCTCTTTCGGGCTTTTTGTTTTAAACTTGGCCTTTGTTTTTGACAAGGCATGCGAGTATCCGATTTATAGGCGGTTGACGAATGTGTTTTTTGTGTTATTGATTTTTGTAGGAGGCGTTCGGGTATATTCAGGAGTGAAATATTACAATGAAACAGAATCCTTATATCATAAGATTCGTCTGTTTACTACCAATGATGGAGAAAAGCAAATTCTTGTCGCATCCGATTCATCTTACTCCGTAATGCCACGGTTACAATTGATTGTTCCCGATCAATATTTTTGTATTTTAAAAACAGCAGTTGATAATGATTTCAGCCCTTTTGTTTTTCAAAAAATAGACTCTATACCTCTTTGCGATTTTATATTGGTTCACCATGAGCCTAAAAAAATTAGTGCAGACTTTAGGAAATATCAACATCAGCTATCAGTACGCTATATTTTTTCAGATAGCATACAGGCTCTGGATTCTTATCTTTATAAGCTAAAATTGAGATAGATTAATAGTCATCATAGTATGTTGTTTTCTCTGGTTCGCCATACATGACACCAACCACTATTAGTCCGGCTCCGCCTATAATTCCCAATGTTGCATACAAGGCATCATTATTGGCTGGTTTTTCTACATAGAATAGATCTCCACGGTCTAGTAATTGATTAAACATTTCAGATGGTTTTGCTTCTGTTCTTATCAGGCTCGACAAATAGAAGTCTTGCTCAAAAACCATCGGTTTATCGGGTTGCGAATAAATGGTCAAATAACTTTTAAAAGCTAATGGAGTATTGCTTTGGTCAAAGTCTTTCCTTCTAACTTTTAAAGCTACATCACCTTGCCCTCCCATTGTTGCATTTTTATAACTTTTCTTATTTATATGATCAAACTTTGGGCTTAAGATCAAAGGTATTTCACTTACCATAGTTTGTGGAGGAACAAAACTTACATTCTTAGGGAGCGATGCAGCTCCACTAAAGCTGCCCCATGAAGATGAGTTGCTGTTGATAGTACTATCCCAATCTCCTGAGTAATTAATTTCTTTTCCCGAATATGTTGTCGCTATATTATCTATGATAAGTGCAGATTTGCCCCAGTCTACATATAGTGGCTTGTCAGATTTATTGAATACCGTGATTTGTACCGGACCATCCTGTCCCTTAAAACAATAAGCAATCCACAGACTATCCGTTTCTAAAAGAAAATCTCCATTATCTACTTTTTCGACATACTCGTTAGGCGTATTTAGGGTAGAGTAGAAAAATGTAGAACTACATGATGAGAAGATTAAAATAATAGATAATGTAAAAAACAAATATTTCATCTAAGTCTATTTTTTGTATTCATTATTGGTATCAAAAGGCTATTAGAGAATGGTTGCTCTCTTTGAGATAAAGGTACAAAAGATATTAACACAAACAATAAGTTTGAAAAAATATTAGCAGGGACTTTTTTCTTTTTCTAAGCTCTATTTTCTAAAAAAGAGGTTGCAGTAAATAGCTGCAACCCCATACTAATATTATATATATATGTGTAAGGAAGAATTATTCAGGTCTGTCGGCCATGGCGGTTAATTTACCCTTTGTTTTCAGGTTTTCCATCAGTACTTTATCGCCATCTTCAAGATCTACAATTGTGTATTTCCCAACTCCGCATATTTGCATTTCATCGAGAGCGTCTACTAGATTTTTATAATTGGATTTTTCTGTTGGCTTTATCAAAACAATAAGCCCGTCCTTTGATTTTTTTACATTGCTAGACATCTCTTTAAATTCTTTTTCAGTGATTTGTTTTTTATAACGTTTTTGTCTCAATTCTTTTATCTTAGACATGTTTGCGTTGTTTCGGGTTAGCAACATATTGCGTAAACCAAGAGTGTTTGTTTCTTTCAATGATGTATAATTTTCATAATTTGCTAAGCCTTCATAATAGTAAACCTTATCATTTTCACCCAATATCACTGTTACAGATTTTGAGTCGGGCACAGCTTGCTCTCCCTTATCTGTTGGCATAGCTACATCCATTATTTGAGGAATGCTTAATGTTGTGCAAAACATGAAGAATGTAATCAGTAAAAGATTCATGTCTACCATCGGAGTAAAGTCTACTCTTAATATCTTGCGTTCAGGTCTGCCTTTTTTAGTTTCGCTCTTACCTGTAGTATCTATGTTAGCCATAATATTTATTCTTTAAGAGGTTAAACATCTATTTTTACTTAATAGAGATAACAGATGTTGAATTTCCATAAATTACTATGACTTTTTTTTTAGATAAATTATCTTTGTGCCTCATCCAATCTTTTAGATCCAAATGAAGCAAAGAATAATCCTCTATTTGACTGTATTTTTCTATTTCGTTCTTTTATTCCTTATCGGCAAAATTCTGTTTGCTTTTATTCATGCCTCTTTGGGAGGAGGCGTTTCGGCAAAAGATATACTTGATATACTGTATAATGGTTTGCCTCTCGATTTGTCGATGAGCGGATACCTCACAGTACTTCCTGTTCTTATCCTTATTGCTTCTATTTGGATCAAACCTCAAATTATAGCGCGAACATACAATATTTACTTTGGGATTATATTATTGTTGATAGCAATAATTACGGTTGTAGACTTGGTTGTATATCCATATTGGGGATTTCACTTCGACTCTACAGTTTTTCTTTATCTAAAAAAGCCAAAAGAAACTTTTGCAAGTGCCTCTATTCTCGACTTCGTATTTGGTATACTGGGTATGGCTATATATTTTGTAGTATCTTACCTAGGATATATGTATATTATAAGAAAGCAAGTACTTAATTTTACGGTTCCCAAAAGTATCGCTAAGTCTTGTATTGTGCTCGTCGTTCTGTTGGCAGCACTCTTTCTTCCTATCAGGGGCGGGGTTACAGTATCTACTATGAATATTGGTCAGGTGTACTATAGCGACAATATGTTCTTTAATCATGCGGCTATCAACCCCGAATTCAACCTGATGTCGTCGTTCTTTAAGTCTGATAATTTTGCTTCACAATATCAATTTTATGATAAAAAAGAGGCTGAAAAGGTGTTTGCTCAACTAAATTTTCAGCCTAAAAGTGATAGTGTTCCTAATTTATTGAAAACAGATAGACCTAATATCATATTATTTATTCTCGAGAGTTTTTCTGCTAATGTGGCTTTAGATTCTGTGGTGGCACCTAATATGAGTCGCTATGCGAAGGAAGGCGTGTTTTTCAAAAACTTTTATGCAAACAGCTTCCGTACCGACCGGGGACTTGTTTCTATTCTGAGCGGTTATCCTGCACACCCTACTGTGGCTATAATGAAATATCCGCAAAAGACAGGAACGTTAGCTACTATTCCCAAAGCATTGAAAGATGCGGGCTATAATAATCTCTCTTTTTATTATGGTGGTGATGCTGATTTCGCCAATATGCGTTCTTATTTTGTGGGTGCATGTGGGATAAAAGATATTGTCTCTGATAAAAAATTCCCTTTGAGCGAGCGTCTTACTAAATGGGGTGTTCCTGATAAGTTTTTGATTAACAGACTGCACGAAGATCTACTCTCTAAAGAGCAAAGTGAACCTTACGTTAAAGTTGTGCTTACTCTTAGTAGCCATGAGCCATTCGATGTTCCCCGAGCTGGATTCAAAGAACCATTTCTTGATGCAGTACATTATGCCGATGAATGTCTGGGCAATTTCGTAGAACAATTGAAAAAAACAAAACAGTGGGATAACACCTTGATTCTCTTCGTCGCCGATCATGCAATGCAGTCGTATCCCAAAGGTTTGAGCAATAGTGATCCGGAGCGTTTTCGTATTCCTCTTATATGGATAGGAGGCGCTATAAAACAGCCGGTAACAGTTTCATCTTATGCTTCGCAAAATGACATAGCTGCAACTTTGCTGTCTCAGCTAAACTTAAAGCATCATGACTTTAAGTTCAGTAAAAATATCCTAAGCCCCGAAGGTAATAAATTTGCATTCTATTCTTATGTCAATGGCTTTAGCATGACAGACTCTACCGGAATGGTAACTTACGATAATGATAAGCAAAGCATTATTCATCATAAAGGCGATGTGACTGATTTGGAGAAAAAAGCCAAATCATTCTTTCAGATGATGTATCTTGATTTGGGTAATAGATAAGAGTTCTTGTTTCTTAGTTTGTTTATACTGAAATATTTAAACAATATTTTATATCCAAGCGTTATTTATTATAAAATAAAATGGAGGGCTTTAACATGAGAACAATACTTGTACTGACCGCTATCGTTATTCTAGGATTTAGTTGTAAAGCGGGAGACAGCCTGACAAAGCAGGAGGTTATTACTAAACTGACAGAAAAAATAGAATCAGCAAATTATACTTTTGTCCCTCAAACGGCTTTACCGATGAGTGGGAAATCAATAAGTCTGGATTATTCTTATTCACTCAAAGTATCAAAGGATACTATAAATTCTTATTTGCCATATTTCGGTAGAGCATATACTGCTCCCATTTCTCCAACAGATGGAGGAATAAAATTTACAAGTAAAGATTTTGAATATTCTGTTACAAAGAATAAAAAAGGGATGTGGGATGTTTCTATAACCACAAAAGATACTCCACGCAAATACTCTCTCAGCCTTTCTATCGGAGACACCGGATATGCTACTTTAGTAGTGAATGAAAATAATAGACAACCAATCTCTTTTTACGGAAAGATAGAATAATTAATAATATTTCGCTTTGATCAGCCGTTTTTTTAGCATAAAAGTAATATATTTGGAAAATTATTAGTTATTTCGCACCCTTAATAAGGGGTGCCAAATATTTTTTAGTCTATTTTTATGCAAATATCCTTCACTGCAAAGCAGATTGCTACAGTCTTAAATGGAACTATTGAAGGGGATTCTTCAGTTGAAGTGAATAATTTTTCACGTATAGAAGACGGTAAACCCGGGACATTGACATTTTTAGCAAATCCCAAATATACCCATTACATATATACAACAGACGCCAGTATCGTATTGGTGAATAATGATTTTGTAGCAGAACGTCCGATAAAGGCAACGCTGGTGCGTTGTTTTAATGCCTATGCAGCTCTTGCCATATTATTGGATATGGTAGAGAAAATGAAACCTCAGAAGAAAGGAATAGAAGCAATGTCTTTTGTTGCAGATACTGCTAAGCTGGGTGAAAATGTATATGTGGGAGCATTCTCATATATTGCAGAAGGTGCAGTAGTGGGCAATAATTCGAAGATATATCCACAATCTTATATTGGAGACAATGTTACAATCGGGGATAATACAATCATCTATCCCGGAGTGAAAATATATCAAGGATGTATTATCGGTAATAATTGTATCATACACAGTGGTGCGGTTATCGGAAGCGATGGCTTTGGTTTTGCACCCGAAGGTGAGATATATAAAAAGATTCCTCAGATGGGTATTGTACGCATTGAGGATGATGTGGAAATAGGAGCAAATACAACAATTGATCGCGCCGTGATGGATGCGACTGTTATACATAAAGGGGTTAAGTTAGATAACTTGATTCAGATTGCACATAATGTTGAAGTCGGAGAAAATACAGTAATGGCGGCTCAGGTCGGCATATCCGGCTCTACTAAAGTCGGCAAACACTGTATGTTTGGCGGACAGGTCGGATTGGGCGGACATATTACCATTGGTGATAATGCGAATATAGGTGCTCAGTCTGGTATAATAAGCAATATCGAACCCGATGCAAAAATACTTGGGTCCCCGGCAGTACCAGTGAAAGATTTCTTCAGATCAAGTATCATATTTCCTAAATTGCCTGAAATGTACAGGCAGTTAGCACAGTTGCAAAAGGAGATTGATGCATTGAAAGCAAATAAACATGAATAATATATTTTAAAAAAATGAGCAAACAGCACACTCTGAAAGGCAGTTTTACATTGCAAGGAAAAGGGCTGCATACAGGATTACCTATAACCATAACATTTAATCCTGCCCCGGACAATCACGGATATAAAATAAAAAGAGTAGACCTGGAAGGTCAGCCTATAATTGATGCAGTTGCCGAAAATGTAGGAAATACGCAGCGTGGTACTGTTCTTATAAAGGATAATGTGCAGGTGAGTACTATAGAGCATGCTATGGCTGCTTTGTATGCTCTTAAGATAGATAACTGTCTTATTGAAGTGAATGCTCCTGAGTTTCCGATATTGGATGGGAGTTCGATACAATATGTACAGGGAATATTTGCAGTAGGAACCGAAGAGCAAACAGAGGAAAGAGACTATTTTGTTGTTCGCAGCAAGATGGAAGTCGTGGATGAGGAAACCGGGTCTAAACTAACTCTATTGCCTGATGATCGTTTTTGCATCAATTCGTTTATTGAATTCGAATCCAAATATATTCCGAATCAATCGGCTACTCTCGAAAATCTTGCTGATTTTCCTAAAGAAATAGCCAACGCGAGAACTTTTGTTTTTGTACGTGAAATACAAAAGTTGCTTGAAGCCGGATTGATAAAAGGTGGAGACCTCGATAATGCAATCGTTATCTATGAGCGTCAGATATCTCAGCAAGACCTTGACAGTTTAGCTGATTTGCTTGGTGTACCATATAAAGATGCTACAGAGCTTGGATATCTGAATAACAAGCAAATAATGTACCCGAATGAGCCCGCTCGCCATAAACTATTGGATATAATAGGAGATATGGCATTGATAGGGAAACCTATCAGAGGTAGAATTATTGCTACCCGTCCGGGACATAAGATCAATAATAAGCTGGCACGTTTAGTTCGCAAACAGATTAAACTGAATGAAGTTCAGCCGCCTGTATATGAGCCTAATAAACCGGCAGTGTTTGATATAAACAGAATTAAGGAGCTGTTGCCTCACAGGTATCCGTTTTTGATGGTCGATAAAGTGATTGAGGTAGGGCAAAAACATATTGTAGGTATAAAAAATATTACAACAAACGAACCTTACTTTCAAGGCCACTTCCCTCAAGAACCGGTTATGCCGGGAGTATTGCAGGTAGAAGCAATGGCACAGGTGGGAGGATTGTTGGTTCTTTCTCAGATTGATGAGCCGGAAAGATATTCGACCTACTTTTTGAAAATAGATAACGTAAAATTCAGAACCAAAGTAGTGCCGGGAGATACGCTGATTTTCAGACTGAATATGATGTCTGAGATTCGTCGTGGAATTGCCAACATGAAAGGGTTTACTTTTATTGGTGACAGGCTGGTTTCTGAAGCAGAGTTTACCGCGCAAATTGTAAAAAATAAATAATTAAAGTATTATGTCAAACATATCGAATCAGGCTTATGTACACCCGGAAGCTAAATTGGGTGAAAATGTAACAATTGAACCTTTCGCCTTTATTGACAAAAATACAGAAGTTGGCGATGGTACTATCGTTATGTCGGGTGCTAATGTAAGAAATGGAGCCCGAGTAGGAAGTAACTGCCGCATATTTCCCGGAGCTGTAGTAGGCGGAATACCTCAGGATTTGAAATTCAGAGGAGAGGAAAGCCTTGCAATAGTAGGAAATAATACTACAATAAGAGAGTGTGTTACCATAAATAGAGGTACAGCTTCGAAAGGATATACTAAAGTAGGTAATAACTGCTTGCTGATGGCATATAGCCATGTTGCACATGACTGTGTGCTGAATGACAATATCATACTTGGTAATGCTACTCAGTTGGCAGGAGAAGTAGAGGTAGAGCACCATGCAATATTGAGTGGCGGAACACTTGTTCATCAATTTACCCGTATCGGGGCACATGCAATGATACAGGGTGGAACACGCCTAGGAAAAGATATTCCTCCGTATATTATTGCAGGACGCGAACCTGTTTGCTTTTCCGGAGTAAATCTTGTCGGATTGCGTAGACATGCTTATAGCAATGAAAAGATAAATGAAATACAAGAAATATACCGTGTAATCTATCAGTCGGGATTCAATTTTTCTGATGCAATCAATAAGATTGAGAGTGAATTTGAAGAAACACCTGAGATGAGACTGATTGTTGATTTCGTTAAAAGTTCACCACGAGGCATTGTCAGAGGTTATTTGGGGTAAGTATTGTAAAAAGAATAAATTGTGATCCATTTAGATGTTCTAAATGGATTATTTTTTTATAAAAATATTGTACCTTTGCACCCTCAATTTATATATATGCAAAATATTAGAAATATTGCGATTATCGCACACGTCGATCATGGTAAGACTACTCTTGTTGATAAGATGCTTCTTGCCGGACAATTGTTCAGAGACAATCAATCTACAGGCGAATTAATACTTGACAATAATGATTTGGAGCGTGAGCGAGGGATTACCATCCTTTCCAAAAATGTTTCGATTAATTATAAAGGAACTAAAATCAATATAATAGATACACCCGGACACGCCGACTTTGGTGGTGAGGTTGAACGTGTATTGAATATGGCTGATGGTTGTTTGCTGTTGGTCGATGCGTTTGAAGGCCCGATGCCTCAAACCCGTTTTGTGTTGCAGAAAGCTATTCAGATGGGATTGAAGCCAATTGTGGTTATTAATAAAGTGGATAAACCCAACTGTCGTCCTGATGAAGTGCACGAGATGGTTTTCGACTTGATGTTCAGCCTCGATGCATCCGAGGAACAGTTGGATTTCCCTACCATCTATGGATCTGCGAAACAAGCGTGGATGTCGGATGATTGGAGTAAACCAACAGAAGATATAACTCCATTGCTGGACGCTATTGTAAAATATATTCCGGCTCCCGAATATTTGGAAGGAACACCGCAAATGTTGATTACATCATTAGACTATTCTAAATATGTAGGACGTATTGCTATCGGGCGTGTACATCGTGGAGAACTCAGAGAGAATATGGATGTCTCTTTGTGCAAGCGTGATGGAAGTTTTGTAAAAACGAGAATAAAAGAAATAAATATATTTGAAGGACTGGGACGTATAAAAGTACCGAAAGTTCAGTGCGGGGACATTTGTGCCCTGATAGGAATCGAAGGTTTTGAAATTGGCGACTCGATTGCCGACCTGGAAAATCCGGAAGCGTTACCGACAATCGATATCGATGAACCTACTATGTCGATGTTGTTTACCATCAATGATTCTCCTTTCTTTGGGAAAGATGGTAAATTTGTGACATCAAGGCATATTCATGACCGCTTGATGAGAGAGCTCGACCGCAACTTGGCACTACGTGTTGAAACAACGGACAACTCCGATTCGTGGATTGTTTATGGACGTGGTATTCTGCACTTGTCAATCCTTATCGAGACTATGCGTCGCGAAGGGTATGAGCTGCAAGTTGGTCAGCCAAAGGTTATCATAAAAGATATTGACGGACAAAAATATGAACCGGTAGAGCAATTGACTATCAATTTGCCGGAAGAATATTCAAGTAAAATTATAGACCTTGTGACACGTCGTCGTGGAGAGTTGACGATGATGGGTAACAAGAAAGATCGTATCTATCTCGAATTCAATATTCCTTCACGTGGTATTATCGGGTTAAACAATGCTGCACTTACGCTCTCGGCGGGAGAAGCTGTTGTTGCACACCGATTCTTAGAATTCCAGCCATGGAAGGGAGATATCGAGAAGCGCATGAATGGATCTATTATCGCTAGCGAATCCGGTAATGCGTATGCATATGCTATTGATAAACTGCAAGATAGAGGTAAATTCTTCCTTGAGCCGCAGACGGATATCTATATGGGGCAAATTGTAGGAGAACATAGCAAAGAAGGAGATCTGGTTGTAAATCTTACAAAATCGAAGAAGTTGACCAATGTGCGTGCTTCGGGGACAGATGATAAGGTGAAGCTTGCTCCTCCTGTTATTTTCAGTCTCGAGGATGCCTTGGAATATATAAAAGGGGATGAGTACGTAGAGGTAACGCCGCATGCGATACGTTTACGTAAAATCTATCTGGACGAAAACGATCGTAAGCGAATGGCAAAAAAGTGATAAAATGTTCATAATAGATTGGGGGTTATCAGATTATTCTGATAGCCCCTTTTCGTTTTTTATACTAGAATTATCTTATATAAAGAAGGGTTCTTGTTGTAAGCTGGAGGGTGAAAAGTGACAGTGAAAAAGTGCGTAAAAGGTGTCACTTTTGTCACCTTTTCACTAAGAAAGGGTTTTTAAAGCTTGTTATCATAGAAGCTTTAGAGCATTAAAACTTATAAAAAGTGAAGACGGCTTATTATTGACAACTTCTGAATCTTATGATTAAACAATTTTTCATACCTTTGCTTCCTTAAAAATAGAGATATCCACATGGCCGATACCAAACAGCAATTTGAACATGTAATAGCGATATGCCGTACTCTTTTTGCCAAAAAGTTGAAAGATTATGGTGCTTCATGGCGCATACTCCGCCCACAATCGGTTACTGACCAGATACTGATAAAAGCAAAACGTATAAGAAGTATCGAAGAAAAGGGCGTGAGCCTTATTGATGAAGGTATTGTTCCCGAGTTTATCGGAATCGTGAATTATGGTATCATTGGCTTGATGCAATTGGAATTGGGTTTTTCGGATAGTATAGATATTACCGAAGAGCAGGCTCTCGCATTGTATGATAAACATATGACCGAAACCAAAGAATTGATGTATGCCAAAAATCATGATTATGATGAGGCATGGCGCTCTATGCGGATTAGTTCATATACAGATCTTATTCTTACAAAGATATATCGGACAAAGCAGATTGAAGAAAACAAAGGCAAGACTATTGTTTCGGAAGGAGTAGATGCCAACTATATGGATATGGTAAACTATTCTCTCTTTGGTTTGATAAAGTTAGAATTTCCTGAAGAGGGATAATTAAATAAATGGGCAAAAAGAAGGATGTAATTATAAAGATTTTAGTAGAAATATCCAGAATTATACTGGGTGTTACCTTTATTTTCTCCGGCTTTGTAAAGGCTGTCGACCCTTTTGGTACGGCTTATAAAATCGAAGATTACTTTGCTGCATTCAATCTTACCTCGCTTTCTTTCTTGTCTATGACCGGTTCTGGTCTGCAAAGTGTTGTGGAATTTGCAATGGGGGCATGTATGCTTTTCGGCTTGTATCGTAAGTGGAATTCACGACTGATGTTGCTGGTTATGGTCTTTATGACGGGGCTTACTCTTTATCTGGCTATAACAGATCCGGTAGAAGATTGCGGATGCTTTGGCGATGCATTGATAATCACCAATTGGCAGACATTCTATAAAAATATAGTACTGCTTATATGCTCTGTTCTAGTATTCTTATATTGTGAGCGTATCAGTAATTGGTTTACAGGTAAAACATACTGGCTGGCATTCTTGTATATCTTTATTTTTATTGGTCTTTTCACATTCCGTAATTATTTATACGATCCTTTGTTCGACTTCCGACCTTATAAAATAGGAGCAAATCTTCCTAAACTGATGAGTGTAGAGAGTGGAAAAGGTAGAGAAGAAAAGACTGTGCTCGTTTATGCGAAGGACGGAGTAGAAAAAGAATTTACTGAAGATAATTATCCTTGGGAAGATAGTACATGGGTTTTTGTGCGAATGGACAATCATGTTATACAAGAAGGAGAAAAGCCTGTTATTAATGATTTTTCTATAAATAAACTCGTATTTAACTCAGATAGGACAGAGGTTGAAACACAATTAGATATTACGCAAGAAGTGTTGTCGGATTCAAACTATGTATTTTTAATGATAACCCCTTCGCTAATAAACATGAGTGATTCTTATCTCAGCCGATTCGAGGATATTGAGAACTATGCAAAAGATCATAATTATCATTTCTTTTGTGTGACGGCATCGCCTACAGATGAGATAATGAAATGGTCGAAAGAGAATACGATAAATTTTGATTTCTGCACAGCTGACGGACGTATGCTAAAAACTGTAATTCGTTCCAATCCCGGGCTTATTCTGTTAAAAGAAGGTATTGTGGTCAACAAATGGGCGGATATAGATGTTCCTGCAGAAGAGTATCTTACAAAACCTTTGACTAATTTGCCTTATGGGAAGATGATAGATACGAAGGCCGAAGACAAAAAGAACTTGATAGCTGTGTGTGTTGCATTCTTTTTACCATTGTTGTTTCTGAAAGGATTGGATTTCCTGTTTTTCAGAAAGATGAAGAAAGAAGCCATTACAGAAGAAGAAAATGAAGAAGAAATTAAAGAATAATATATTAATCAATAAAAACAAATATTAAAATCATGAGAAAGAATATTGTTGCAGGAAACTGGAAAATGAACAAGAATCTACAAGAAGGTGTTGCATTTGCTAAAGAATTAGAAGCTGCATTAGCCGGGAAAACATTAAAATGTGAAGTAATTGTAGGTACTCCATTCATTCATTTGGCAAGCGTAGCTTCATCTACTAAATTGGGTGTTGCTGCTCAAAACTGTGCTGATAAAGTTTCAGGCGCATATACAGGCGAAGTATCAGCTGCAATGGTAGCTTCTACAGGCGCAAAATATGTAATCCTCGGCCACTCTGAGCGTCGTACATATTACGGAGAAACAGATGCTATCTTGAAAGAGAAAGTACTATTGGCTTTAGCTAACGGATTAAGCCCAATTTTCTGCATCGGTGAAACAAAAGAAGAAAGAGAAACAAATGTACATTTCGATGTTGTAAAAAGACAAACAGTAGATGCATTGTTTGATCTTTCTGCCGAAGACTTCTCTAAAATAGTTATTGCCTACGAACCGGTTTGGGCTATTGGTACAGGTCTTACTGCTACATCTGCTCAGGCTCAGGAAATGCACGCTTTCATCCGTCAAACAATCGCTGACAAATATGGTAAAGAAGTTGCAGATAACACTTCAATCCTATATGGTGGTAGCGCGAACGGAGGAAATGCAAAAGAACTTTTCTCATGTCCTGATATCGACGGCGGACTTATAGGTGGAGCTTCTCTCGATGTTGAGAAATTTATTCCTGTAATTGAAGGATTCTAAGAAGATTGACTAAAGTTTATATATAATGTTGCGGATGAACCCTGACCGAATATCCGCAACATTTTTAAATAACACACATATGAAAAAAAGTTTTTATATTTTCTTTTTATTAGGATTGTTTTCGGCTTCTGCGATTGCACAAAACAGTCAGAAAACAATCATTGATGAACTGAACTCATCTAAATGGGGGCAAGGGGATGTAAAAGTGATGCAAGATGATGTGTTGCAGGGTAAAATAGCGGTTCGGAGTACCGAGCCTATAGACTCTCTCGGAGAACCTGAGCCGTCTACATCTTCGAATGCGAATGTAGCTCCCGGAACCAGAGTAAGAGAGTACAAGATTCAAGTTTTTATGGGAAATAATCAGCAGCAATCCAAAAGAGAAGCAGAATCGAAGCAGGCACAGATAAGGAATGCTTATCCCGAGCTGAGAACTTCGGTTTCATTTCAGTCTCCATTTTGGCGTCTACGGGTAGGTAACTTCCGTACAAAAGAAGAAGCTGAGCAAATGATGCATGATATGCGCAAAACATTCCCTTCATTCGGACGAGAGATGACCGTCGTGTCGGAGGTCGTTAAACGATAATATATAATCTTCATAATGCAAGAAGAAAACAAAATGAACCTCCTGGAGGAGCACTATAAGAATATAATTTCTTTGTTAGGTGAAGATCCGGAGCGTGAAGGCCTGCTAATGACACCTCACAGAGTTGCCAAGGCTATGCGATTTTTGACAAAGGGCTACAGTGAAAGCCCCGAAGCTATTTTAAATAAGGCTTTGTTTAAAGAAGATTACCGTCAAATGGTAATTGTAAAAGATATAGATTTTTATTCCTTGTGCGAGCATCACATGCTTCCATTTTGGGGTAAAGCTCATGTAGCATATATTCCCAACGGATATATAACGGGATTGAGTAAGATTGCCCGTGTGGTCGATGTGTTTGCACGTCGTTTGCAGGTGCAAGAGCGTATGACCTTACAGATAAAGGAATGTATACAGCAAACTCTTAATCCTTTGGGGGTAATGGTCGTGATAGAAGCTCAGCATATGTGTATGCAGATGCGAGGGGTGGAGAAACAGAATTCGACGACTACCACCTCCGACTTTACAGGAGTATTTAATCAGGCTAAAACTCGGGAAGAATTTATTAATCTTATAAGATAGAGATGTTATAACAATATAAAAAATAACGAGATTTTTTCTGCACAGAAGATAATCTCGTTTTTTCGTTTCGGACTATGTATTTATATAATATTCATACACATAAAGTAGATAACACTTCATGCGAAGGGTATGAGGTGAAGTCTATTCTGAGTACCTATCCGGAAGATTTTTATGAGAAAAGAAATCAGCATCCTGATTGTTGGTTTTCTTGTGGAGTGCATCCGTGGAATGCCGAAGATTCTGATTCGCAACTCCGCCTTTTAGAAGAAATTATTGTCGAGCCCAATGTCGTAGCCATCGGTGAAGCCGGCCTTGATAAACTAAGTGGAGCCGAAATGTCTGTGCAGATAGATGTATTTCGCAAACAGATCGAATTGGCTATGGATGTAAATAAACCTCTTATTATACATTGCGTAAAAGCCTGGGACGAGCTAATCCGGTTGTATAAGGAATACGAAGGAAGTAACATCCCTTGGATTATTCATGGTTATAGAGGTAATCCTCAACAAACACAGCAATTGAGTCGAGTTGGCTTTAAATTTTCGATAGGGGAAAAGTTTAATGTAGATTCACTTAAAGAAATTCCGTTGACCGATATTTTTTGCGAAACAGATGAATCTGATTTGTCTATTTGTAAGGTATGTGAAAATATTTCAAGTCAAATGGATGTAAATAAAAATCATTTTGCTATTTTAGTGGCCGATAATGTAGGTCGAGTATTTAAATAATTGACAAAAGTATATTAGGTTATTAATTCTTTTCAGGTAAACTATGATTGATGTTAATGCTCACATATTATTAATTTATACAGGAGGTACAATCGGGATGGTCGAAAATCCTGCTACGGGTTCTTTAGAGCCCTTCGACTTTGCTCATCTGAACAATCATATACCTGAACTTCAGCGTTTCAAGTTTCATGTAGATCATATTGTTTTCGATCCTGTTATAGATTCTTCGGAGATTACACCCGAGCATTGGAAAAAGATGGTGCATATCATCGAGGATAATTATGACAATTACGATGGATTTGTTGTGCTGCATGGTACCGATACGATGGCATATACGGCCTCGGCTCTCAGCTTTATGCTCGAAAACTTACATAAGCCTGTAGTACTTACCGGAGCTCAGCTGCCTATCGGTAAATTAAGGACAGATGCAAAGGAGAATTTGATTACCGCCCTGGAGATCGCTGCCGATAAGAATCAGTTAGGCTACCCAATTGTTCCCGAAGTATGTGTTTTCTTTCAGAACGATTTGCTTCGAGGGAATAGGAGTACCAAAGTGAATGCAGACAATTTTAATGCATTCAAGTCTTACAATTATCCTAATTTAGGAAAATCTGGTATTCAGATAAGGTACGAGAGAAAGGCTATTCATACACCCGACTATGAGAAGAAAACGATCTTCCATTATCGATTAGATAATAGGATCGCTTCATTAAAATTATTTCCGGGAATTGATAAACAAACCGTAGAGGCAATCTTGACATTGAAGAATATAAGAGCTGTGATTCTTGAGACCTACGGTTCGGGGAATGCTCCTCTTTCACCTTGGTTTCTTGATCTTATCCGCGAAACGGTGAAGCGGGGAGTTATTATAGTCAATATATCCCAATGTGAAATTGGACTTGTAAATATGCAACGTTACGAGACGGGGCGTGAGCTTTTGCGTGCAGGTGTTATCAGTGGATTTGACGCTACATTCGAAGCCGCTTTAGCTAAGCTGATGTTTCTTATCGGGCATAAGTACGATAAAGAAGATATAAAGATACGAATGCGTGTGCCTCTAATAGGAGAAATTACAAGACCTGAAGACAGAGACAATGAAACAATATGAAAATTTACAGGTATTAGCTGAGAAAGCGAAACCTCTGTTTCTTCAATATTATAAAAAGAATAAAAAGCGTCTAGGCAAAATGGATACCATTGTGCAGCAATTGCACGATGAGGTCTCCGAGAATATTGACTGCCTGACGTGCGCTAATTGTTGCCGGAGTTTAGGGCCGGCTATCTACGATAAGGATATTGAGCGGATGGCAAAAGCACTTCGCATAAAACCATCGGAAGTTGTTTCTTCCTATTTGCGGATAGATGAAGATGGCGATTATGTATTCAAATCTATGCCTTGTCCTTTTCTTATGAACGATAATTATTGTTCGATATACGAATCTCGACCGAAAGCTTGCCGGGAATATCCTCATACGGATCGGAAAAATTTTGAGCAGATTTATAAATTAACTGTTAAAAATACGAGCACTTGTCCAATTGCATACGAGGTTCTTTGTAAATTAATGGACAAGTGATGTGCTTTTCTAAATTTAATCAATCGTTCCTTTTCCGCGTCCCTTCTTCATTTCCCCCTCAAATTTCAAAAAAAGGTTTGAAAAAAAATATGTTTAACAACAGTTTGCATATAAGGGCTATAGGTATTATTTTTGTAGTT